>JAFUGH010000065.1 GCA_017469465.1 Clostridia bacterium
AGTATATCTTGTGTTATATTATTCATAGGAAATACCTCCATCGATATTTATTTTTTGTGACTAAAAAATTATATCATATTTTTAAGGTATTTCCTTTTTATTTAATTTTGTTACTGTGACATATCTATGTTAAACCAACAAATATAACTATTATTTTTATCAATCATTCTTCTTTATTTCTATACATGCCAATACGACACATGCTATTATCATCAATAAAATACATGCGCATACGATATAAAACAATTTTGCATCATTGCCTAGAAAATAATCTTTAAAAAATATTTCCATACTCTATTCCTTTCTATTTTCATCTTTATTTAGTATCTTTAGCAACATGAATGTGCAAAGAAACGATAACGCGATTATCATTAAAATATTTAATTTTGCATTTATCATTTTCACAAAAAATATTGGAACTGTACCTAAAAATAATCCTATCGTTGTAAATCCAAACGCTAAACCAGGTGTCTTAGGTAATGCTGATACAAGTATGCCAAGTGTTATAGCCATTGTCATACTAAAAAACATCACTCCAATTAATGAAATAACCATAATGTTATCTCCAAAGCATAAAAATGGAATTGCCAAAACAGTGCTAACTATAGCAATTTTTCTAATTCCAAAGCTATCTGACAAAATACCACCTAATGCTTTTCCTATTCCCATAATGACAAAAAGCAGTACTGCTTGTAATGTGGTCTTATTCCAAGCTGTCGGAATTCCATACCCCATATACCCTCTCACAATCACCACAAGGGTTGCAACTAAAATGATTATAAAAGGAGCAATGTTTTTGTTTGCATAGTTAAATTTTTCACACGCATTCTTGCTGAAGCTTTCTTCCGAATAATATGTATTTGCTAATAATATAAAAGGAATCATTGTTAATACCAATAGTACGATTCCCCAAAAAGGCATTATTGATCCTGCAAGAAGTCTTCCGGTAATTACACCAAATGATCCACCAGCGACAAATATCGCTGAATGCGAAAGTTTACCTTCTGAATTTCTTAATGTACATTCTGCACCAGCAACATGCATGATACAATTTCCAACACATAATATTATCAGATTTAATATTAAATTAAGCTGTATTCCAAATTGCATTATCAAAGCTAGTCCTAACATAGCGGTTCCAAGTAACGCAATATTAAACTTGGGATACTTATCACAAAATCTTCCAATTAGTCCTTGTGGAACAAATGCAAAAGCGTCATAAATGAACGGAATCATCCACACCACAAGTGACCCATTTGTAACTTTTGAAATAAAGAAAAAACATGCTACCTCTGTAATAAAGTGTATGTAAGCATATAGCCAACCAACTGCAATGTTTTTTTCTTTTAATGTTTCAATAATTTTTGACATACTTCCTCCAACTATTTTTTCTTTTTATTAATCAATACAATAATGATTCCTGCTGTTATAGCAATAACAACTGCATAAAAAGCATAGATTAGAATAGATGACGCCTCATATGGATGTTCTACCGGTGCTGCTGCATCAGCATAAACCACATTTATCATTAACGAAAATAGCATCACCATACTGATTATTTTTTTCATGTGTTTTTTCTCCTTTACTTCTTTTTATTTACAAAAATAATGATTACTGCCGTCGTTACTGAAGCAATAACTGCACAAAGAACACATATTAAAATTATTTGTGTGGAGGTCATCACCGTATTAGAATCATTGCTTGTTTCTACGTTTTCATTAGAAAGAGGCTCTATATTCTCACCACTATTTATTTCATCCCCACTTTTAAGAGGACTTACTTCTGCCTCATCCCCTGAATCTACTTTCAAACCTTTCACTGTCTCAACAACATCTTCCATATATTGATTTAATGCATCTTGTGTCATCCAACCATTTCCGTCATCCGTAAATACTCCATAACAATAAAGCCATCCTTGTTCACCATTGTAGCTTGTTAGACCCCATGCACTAGGATCATTGTTCTCACTTTGCATATATGAGCACTTTACTACCGTTCCTTTTGGTATATTGGTAATAGAATTATCCAATCCTATGAAAACGGCATTATCATAGTTAACGGTATATGTCTTATGACTTGTGTACCAATCGGAATCCTCGTAGTTATATGCAACTCTAAGTTTGTGTATATATCCTGTGTTTCCATTATAATTTACATAGATGCACCAACTCCAGGGATCTACCACATAATAGTCGTCAATAACTGTATTCGCTGGTATATTTCCAATTATTTCTGAATCGTCATGTGTGTTTTCTCTTATTGGCGTATCTTTCCATAATGTCATAAACGTTTTATTAGTATCTCTCTTACCAATTGCTCCATTTAATTCACATATCCAACCATTTATTCCATTGTACGTAATATAGTACCATGCATCCGCTTCACCATACTGTACTTCTTGTCCCATAATTTTAGTACCATAAGGAATACTTCCTTTTACGCTATAATTATCAGCAGGCCATTCATGTATCTCTAAACCATCTTTTTTTAAGATGGTTAACTCCTCTTCCTCTTTAAAATGATAATCTGATAATTCCCAATTTGTCTTTGTTACATCATCACTTGAAACATATGCTGACATACCACTACTTCCATATTTTCCACTTCCGTCAAAGCTAAAATATGCTCCAACATATTTTTTTCCATCAATCGTATCTTCGAAAATAACATTAATTTCATCACCAGAATCAATATGTCCAATAACTTCCCACGTTTTATCTAAGAACTTATAATTTAGCACATCAGCTCCATTCTCATTTGAGACTTTTACTTTATATGCCCTACTCATTGGTGCTCCCATATCTGCAAATACAATTCCCGTCATTAATATGAACGTTAAAATAAAAAACGAACTAAATACTTTTTTCATAACTGTTCCCCTCTTTTTCAAATTTTACGATTTTATTATAGCAAAATGTCTTTTTCAGTACAAGTGCAATAAGAAAAATGAAAATACTCTTGTTGAATAGGAAAGATGTTAAGTAAAAAAATAGACCTATTTTCTCGTGTATAGTCCTTCGCTTGAAATTTTATATCACGAAAAAATAAAGCCTATCCTTATTAGTTTTATTTAGTAGTAATTAATTGATTTAGTTCTTCTATAATTTCTTCTTTATTCATATCTTTTCCAATAAAAACAAGTTTTACCATTCTATCTCCAACTTCTTTATCCCAATCTTTTAAAGCTTCTGGATCTTGTTTTAACATTTGTTCTAGCTCATTTTTAGGTGCAGAGGCAAGCCACAAACCTGTTTCCGTTAGTTTCATTTGCTTACCAGCTTGTTCAAATAAATATGACATATTATAATTTTCTTTGAACCAAACTAATCCCTTCGCACGGATGACACTCTTTGGAAATTTGCCATTGACAAAAGTCTCAAATTTTTGTAATTCAAATGGTTTTCTTGCTGTATAAACAAATGTTGAAATTCCATATTCTTCTGCTTCTCCTTCATCATGGTGATGATGCTCATGATGGTGATCATGATGTTCATGTTCTTCATGTTCTTCATGCTCTTCATCATCTTTTTCAAGTTCTTTTAGCCATCCAGCAGATGTTTGAATTTCTTCAAAGTCAAAATTATTCGTGCTAATTACTTCCCCAACATCCACATTTGCATAATTTGTTTCAATTATTTTAGCAGTTGGTTGTAAAGTTTTAATAACTGCTCTTACTTCATTTAATTCTTGCTCTGTTACTTCGTCTATCTTGTTTAAAACAATCACATTACAAAATTCAATTTGTTCAATTAGAAGATTTTCAATATCTTCTTCCTCAATATTTTCTTTTACTAAATCATTACCACAACCAAATTCTGTTGCTAAACGCAATGCATCAACAACTGTTACAACATTATCTAGCCTACAAATTGGCTTTCCACCTTTTCTTAAAGAATTAGAAAGCATTGTAATGGTTTGTGCAATTGGAAGTGGTTCGCAAATGCCACTTGCTTCAATTAAAATATAATCAAATTTTTGTGTTTTTAAGATATCTACAATTTGATTCATTAAATCTTCTTTTAAGGTACAACAAATACATCCATTTGAAAGTGGTACAACTTTTCCACTATCTTCTTGTTCAATAAAGCCACCTTTTTCAATTAAACTTGCATCGATATTAATTTCTCCAATATCATTCACTATTACAGCAACTTTATATCCCTGCTGATTCGTTAAAATATGATTCATCAAAGTTGTCTTACCTGCTCCTAAATAGCCTGTTAATAATGTTATTGGTACTGTTTTAAAGTCCATTTTATATCCCTCCATTTTTCTTTCTTCATTCACTACCTTGTTTATTATACCACCTTTGTCAAGTCCCAACGCCTTACTTTTCGACTTCTTTGTCTTCATTTTTTCTTTTCTTTGAAGAAATGCCATATTCTTTCGTTCTTACTTTTCTAAAGATATCTTGATATAAAATATCATAATAATCCGCCTTTGTATTTCTAATATAATCTTCTTGACCTTCTTCCTTTTCTACAATACATTCCATATCTTCTACCATTGCTTCGGATACCTTTTTGCCATTACTTAGGATATCATAATTTCCCTCTTTATTTTTTTCCACCAAAAAAGTATGTCCATGGTAATCAAATTGATTAGTATCCTCTAAAATTGCTTGATTTATTTCTTCTTCATATGTGAATGCTCTAGCACTAATATCATATTGAAAATCCATATCATGTTCTTTTTTCACAGCAAAATAGACTAAATCTCTCTTATCTTCTTCGCTTAATGGAGGCCAACCTTCAAAATCATTTATCGGAAGACTTCCGCATTTTTTCTACAAACTTTCCATCTTTTTGCTTAATGAAGTGATAACTTGTTGCATCAAGCACCACTAAATATTCATCCTCTTTTAATCTTGTATCTCCTATTAGTCGTACGCTTGGATTTTTTAAAATTTTACTAACTGTAACATCGTGATTTGGGCTTTCACACGATACCCAATCAAACACTTCCAATGCATATCCACCACAATTAAATTCTTTTAGGAACCATTCATCAAATTTTTGGTGAATTTTCTTTTCCACTTCTTTTTTGGATTCTAATTTTTGCTTTAAAATTTTAATAATAGGTTCATAGAATTCCTTTCTTGTAGAAGTTGCAATTCTCTCTTTTTCCATACTATCAATAATTTTCTCATAATCTTCTGTTCCATATAATTTATATAAATATCTTCTTATTGCAATTTCTAAATAAGGCTTATCAAAATCTAATCCATCATAACAATAAATATGATTTAATTCTTCTTCTGTATAAGGCTCACTTCGAATGCACTCATTTATTTGCTGATTCACTTTATCTGCAGTTTCTACTTCTTCATATGCTTCATCACCATTCATTCCATTGTAAACTAAATGAGCATATACAATATCCAATAATGGTCGAAATTCATAGTTGGTCAAACTCGCCTTTCTTTTTTCCCTATCATTTTGGATTCTTTCTATATCATCAATATAATAGTTTAAATATCTTGTCAGTAATTCTTTACTAGCGTACATTTCAAAATTCACGATAAATCACCTTTTTCATCAACTTCAATGATTCTTGAGACACCTATCAAAATCATCTCTTGCTACAAAAAGAAAGCTATCCTTATCATGGATAGCTTCTCCTTTTTTTAAACTGCCAAAGAACTCCGTTCCTATTACCATCCTGTACCAAAATCTGTAATTTTATATTTTTGTTCTCCACTATCATTTGGTCTTAGTACACCTAAATTATACTTTTCTTTCACCCAACCTGTTTCTTCATCATATTCTCCTGTAGCCGCAGTAAATTTCATTTTATCTTCCACGCCTTCTGCTATTTTTAATTCATATTTTACTTCAAAGGCTACTTCATTTGGTCCTAAATTCATTTTCTTTAATGGTTCTACTTCTTGTTCATCCTCAGCGCTATAAATTTTTTGTACATAAATTCTTGCATCAATAACTTCATCCCCATAAGCTTCTTCCAATAAGTACTGCATAGCAACTTTTATTTGATATTCTGCTTCACTATAATTATCCTTTAAAGGAATATTGCTGCCTGCTGTACCAATTTGTTCACTCTTTGGTATTCCTTGATTATCATTTGCAGTTCCTAATGTATTTACACTCCTTAATGCAATTACAAGTGCCTCTTCAAACTTAGCATTTCCAAGACTATTGAATTTGTTATCTCCAACGCCTTTGATAATCCCATTTTCAGCCATGAAGTAAACGGATTCTTTTCCCCATTCATGCATCTCATTATCATCTGCAAATTTTGAAACTTTTTCTAAGTCAATTGTAACATCAACCCCCGCTTTTGAAACTGCTCTTGTAAGCATTGTTGCCATTTGCTCTCTAGTAATTTCACCATTTGGTGTAAATGTATTTTCTGATGTTCCAAGAGTAATTCCTAAATTATATGCTTTTAGTACGTAATCATCACTTGTGTCTATAAATGGATTATCACTTATTTTCTCTGATTTGTTACTAGAAATATATTCATAAAGTTTTACTGCAACCGCTGCAAAATCTTTTCTATTTATTGACATAGTAAAATCTTTATTTTGGAATGTTTCAGGAATTAATTCTTTCTCCTCTGCTTCTTTTAGTTCTTCAATTGCCCAGCTATCTGCATTTTTCCATGTATTCGTTTTTGGTGCTTCCTTTGTATATTCACCAGTCAATACTTTATCATTTATATATTTATTGTCTACCTTTACCAAAACAATTTTTGAGCCCTCGAACATACCACTATCATAACTTGCATTCGTCTCAATGGTAAAACCATCCAATTGTTTCGTTCCTTCTTCAAATTTTGGATAAACTGATTGAAAATATTCTACAACTTTATCTCCATATATTACTTCTAAAGCAGATAATATCGAATTATATGTACTCATAGTGGTTTCATTTTCTTCACCAATACAAATCGTATTTTCTTCTTCACGTATGGTTATGTCATAAGTCATCTTTAAATCCTTACCAGTTTGATTTCCTACATCTTTTTCGTCAACTATTTTTTTTACAAAATCAAAATCACCTGATTTTAGATAAAAATCACTTAAATCAACCAATGGAATTTTCTTATCGATATCCATTTTAATTGAAAACTTATCTCCGTTTTCTTTAAATTCAAAGCCCTCATTTTCTACTGTATAATTTGCAATTTCTTCAGAGTTCAAAGTATAAAATAATTCGCCATCTTTATATCCATTTACTTGGCCAATGCAATCTGCAAGTATAATTGCTGAATATAAATCATTCATATCAAGCTGATCATTACTCAAAATACTCTCATCTAATTTGTAATTAACCTTTGATGATTTACCTTCGTAATTATTTAATGATATCGTTAAAATATTAGGATTGCTCTTTTCAACTTTGGCTAAATATATATTATCAAATTCTTTTGATCTTTTCACACTACTGCAATTGTTAAATTTTTCTGCAATTTCATTTAATGTATGAGTTGTTGCAAAAACATTAACAGACAATAAACTCATAATCATAATAATGAATGCTAAACTTAATACTTTAATTTTACTTTTCAACTTTACCAATCCTTTCTTTTTTTCTTTAAGTATATCATATATTTATTTTACATCAAATAAATATTCTTAACAATGGGCAAGTTTTGAACAAATAAGGTTGTCCCACTTGTTCAAAGTCTATTTTATATGTTTATCATTGTCATCTTTTTTCTTTCCTTTTTTACTAATGGTAATCAAAGCATAAATTCCAAATATCGTCAATAAAAAGCCCATTACTTTAAGCATAGAAGGTCCTATGACAACCATAAAAAGCCCCAAAATTAAAATAGTAATAGTCATTGCATATTCAAATTTTTTTTGACCTTTTTCCCCAATATCTATTTCATAATGTATATTTTTAGAATACCCATAATGATATTGATTAGCGACCTTTTTCTTTTTCATAAAAAACATTTCTTTCTAATTTTTGTATAATTTAGGGATTTTTCCTATCTTTTTCGATATTCCCTACTTAAGATTTTTTTATTTTTTGTTCTCGTGCAAGATCTTTTTGTTTTTTTCTTTCTTCTCTTTCATGCTCTGCCTCAAATTCCGAATATACACACCCACAATACTTTTGCATATATAGCCCTGCATCACGTGCCATTTGTTGTCCAATTCGAAATCCTTCTCTAAAATCTTGATAAATGAAATTTACTCCATATTTTTCGGCCATACGATTGGCAACATTAATGATTAATTCATGTTTTTGATAAGGACTAACTAAAAGTGTGGTTGAAAAAGAATCATATCCGTTTTCTTTGGCATACCTTGCTGTGTAATCTAAACGTGATTCATAACAAAACAAACATCTTCCATCGATGTTGGAGGCAACATTTTGTGTAAATTCACGAATTCCATAATTATCTTCGATAATCAAAGGAATATTTATCATTTCTGCGTACATTTTTAAGCAATCCCTTCTTGCTTTGTATTCTGCATATGGATGAATATTGATATTGTACCAAAAATAAGTTAAGTCTTCATATCCATCTTTTCTTAACTTGTCCACAACATACGTTGAACATGGTGCACAACATGTATGTAATAGTATTCTATTATTCATTATAAAACCCTTCTTTTACTTTATGATTGTTTATTTTTGGATATGTACCACATAAATAGTGAACCTAGAAAATTACCTAAAATGCAAATGATGATTGAAACATCAAAAGTTTGTGCTATTCCTAATGTAATAATATTAGCAATGCAGTGCTGAAAGCCACAAAAAATAAATAAAGGAATTCCATAAATAATCCCAAGTGGTGTTCCCTTTTTATACATAAATACTGCAATGTACATTATGATACCACATAACACCGACTTTATAAAAAACGGGATATCTATTGCCCAAGTTGCAACTTTTGCAATTGCATTCGTTTTTACTTCAAGATCGGTCATGGAATAAATTAATCCAAACAAATATCCTGAAATTAGATTAATTAATAGAATTAAAGCTAAATCAAGTGGCTTTATTTTGTCTTGAATTAAAAAACCACATTTTCCTGTAAATAAATTCTGCCCCATATAGCATACTCCAAGTAATCCAAATGCAAAGATAATAGGTCCAATAGGATTTCCTAATTTAAGTAATGCATAATTTCCAAGTGATATTAACAACGCTGCACCTATACTTTTATTGATTAGTTCAACTTTTTCTTTCATTTTTCTCCCCCTCTTGCTATATAAATAATCAACCTATTTATTTTCGAATGGAACCCCCATGTGTTCATAAGCAGCCATAGTCGCTATTCTTCCCCTCGGAGTTCTATTTAAAAAGCCTAATTGCATTAAATAAGGTTCATATACATCTTCAATCGTGTCAATATCTTCTCCAATGGTTGCTGCGAGCGTTTCCACACCAACAGGTCCTCCTGCAAATTTTTTAATAATGGTATCTAACATGATTCTATCTATATTATCTAGCCCTAACTTATCTATTTCTAATGATTGTAACGCTTCATCTGCAATCTCATCTGTAACTTTACCATCAGATTTTATATCAGCAAAATCTCTAACCCTCTTCAAAAGTCTATTGGCAATTCTAGGCGTTCCTCTAGAGCGAGAAGCAATTTCTTTTGCCCCTTTCTCTGTAATATCTATATTTAGAATTTTTGCTGAACGCTTTACAATCGTTTCCAAATCTTCATTACTATATAGTTCCAGTCTATGTATAATTCCAAATCTATCTCTTAATGGCGACGATAAGCTTCCTGCCTTTGTCGTAGCACCAATCAAGGTAAATTTAGGCAAGTCAAGTCTGATAGACCTTGCACTAGGTCCTTTACCAATAATAATATCTAACGCAAAATCTTCTAGTGCTGGATATAAAATTTCTTCAACACTTTTATTAAGTCTATGTATTTCATCAATAAAGAGAACGTCCCCTGGTGCTAAATTAGTAAGCAAAGCCGCTAAATCCCCTGGTTTTTCAATTGCAGGACCTGACGTTATACGAATATTAGCATTCATCTCATTAGCAATGATATTAGAAAGTGTTGTTTTTCCTAAACCAGGAGGACCATATAGTAAAGTATGGTCTAATGATTCATTCCTTTTCTTAGCTGCTTCAATATAAATTTTCATATTTTCTTTTACTTTTGTTTGTCCAATATATTCCTCTAATTTTCTTGGCCTTAACGATACATCAAAATCATTTTCCCCTTTTTCTAATCCTGGACAAATGATTCTTTCTTCTTCTCCCATAATTCCACCTCATTTTTTATGGAACACACAGTGCTCCGCTACGTTTATTGTTTAATTTCGTAGCGACGAACTCACATAAGTTTGTACCAACTTTGCTAATTACAAACTCGGTGTACAAAGTAGTGTTCGCCATGAAAATAAATTATCCTTATAAACTGTATGTGTCAAGCGGTTTCATCCTAATTAACCTCATGCACACTTTTTTATGTAAAATCAAATTAGCATTATACTTTTCAACTGCATCATTATATGCAATCCTAATTTTTTTAGCTTGTTTCTCTAAATCCATTATCCTTTTAAAGATTTCTTTTGAGATAGGATTGTCTAATACTTTTACAAGCTCAGGATAATAATTCTTGAGTGCATGATTTAAAGCAACATCTGCATTCATTCTTACAGTATAACCAGCATTTTTTGTTTTTTTTCTTTCATCTATAAGCATAACAATCTCCGCAATTTCCTTCTTATTTATTTTTTCTCCTGATAATTTAAGTAACAAAACATCACGAGTATCAAGAACATGCTGAAGTGTTTCATACACTTTTTTAACTTCAAAATATTCTTTGAAATAAGTTCCATAAACGTAATATATTAATATAATTAGTAGTAAAACTATGACACCTATCCACATTCAATTTGCTCCTATATATTAATTTTTTCAATCCACTCATACATATCTTTCAATACTTCTGCTTTATTATCTTCACTTAAACATTCATGTCTATTTCCTTCATATAACTTCATTGTTATATCTTTTATTTCTGCTTTTTCATATAGTTTTACAGCTCTCTTTACTCCATCACCATATTCTCCGAGTGGATCTTCTGTTCCTGAGAAAAAATATAGTGGTAAATCTTTTGGTAATTTATTAATCTCATCTTGCATATTGCTTTTTTTTATTAATAATAAAATATCGCGAAGACCTGTAACTGTAAATAAGTTTTTAGTAAGCGAGGAAACAAATTCTTCCGCCCTTTTTGATACCCATGCATAATCATTTTTTGGACTATCAATTTGCCTATTTGCCGCTCTAAATATAATTCTATAAAGTTTTTCACTTCTAAATCGATATCCTTTTTTAGCAATTACTGTATTTAAAAAAGTAATACCCGAATCGATAAATAGTTGTGGCCCTGCTGTTGCAGAAATAATCACTCCTGAAAGTCCTTTTCCATATTTTATAATATATGCTCGTGCAATAAATGACCCCATTGAATGTCCAAATAAAAATAATTTTTTATTTGGGAACTTCTTTTCTACTATTTGAGTTAGTTTTCTCACGTCATCCACTAAATATTTACTGCCATTAAATTCACCAAAAAAGCCAAGTTCATTCGAAGAATTAACACTGTCTTTATGTCCAAGATGAGTATTTCCACAAACAACATATCCTTGATCAGCAAAATAACTTGCCACTTCATCGTATTTACCTATATATCCATTCATTCCATGACATATTTGAACAATACCTTTTACTTCGCCATTTGGTATGAAAATCTTTGCATATATTTTATGTTCATCATCTGAGCTTAAATATTTTAACTCTTCCACACTATAGCTCATTTAGGGATTTCACCGCCTTACATACATAGTATTTGAAAACATTTTTATTATATCACATACATAAAAAAAAATAAAGCGATATTGGAGACGTTTTTCGCTCCAACTATCGCTTATCATTTGTAACTTGATGCATATATTTTTGCCTTGTTGCTTCTCCACCTCTAATATGTCTTTCTGCCTTATTTTCTTCCAATACTTTTTTAGTATCTTCCGCTAGCGATGGATTTATTCTCTTTAAACGTTCTGTAATATCTTTATGTACCGTACTTTTGCTTACCCCAAATTTTTTGGCAGCACCTCTTACCGTATCTTTTGTTGTGATGATATAACGTGCCAAATCTACTGCACGCTTATCTATATAAACTTTCTCCATAACAAAAGCCTCCTCAAAATACATATCTTTGTATATTGTATTCTGAGAAGGTTTGGGTTAGTACTTTATTTCATTTTCATTTTTATTGGTCCAAATTCTAACACAAAATGTTCTTCATCCTTTATTCCCGTTCCAGGATGTATCGAAGTTTTATAGAACTCTACTCCATCTATTTCTTTTTCATAATCATCTTCACATGTTCCAAAAACAACAAATTGACAACGATATTCTGCTATATTGTTTTTATCAGCATCAAACCACATTAATTCCAATGGTTTTAAAATATCCACATTTAATGACGATAAATACGCTTCTATTTTTGGATACATCCCTTTTATGTATTTATAATAGTTCATGCAATAATCACAATTACATCCTACATAATTTATTTCTTCATAATATTCTTTATTTCTTTCTAAATTTATTTTCATAAAATCATCCTTCTTATTGTTTTACTTTTCCATTATACAGGATTCTTTAGCGTTACTATCACTGAAAAACCTTCTAAATATTTTTATTTAATCTAAAAGGAAGACTCCCTTCTTTAGGAACTTCATCCTAAATACATACAGCGAGTACTATTTTAACCATTTCCTCCACCAAAAAAGATATCAATTATTGTTTTATACATAGGAAACTTTATTTTTTTAATTTCTCTTATCACATCACCTATATTATAATTTATCACCACATCCTCATAATCAATTTTATCTTTTTCTATATCCAGAACTCCACAGTGTCCAACGCCTTCATTCATTGGGCACCCTAAACTTCCAACATTAATATATAATTTATTATCTTCTTTTACAATACTTTTGGTATGTGTATGACCATACAAAAAAACATTTGCATCATATTCTTTAAACAATTCTTGACATTCTTCTTTTGTTGGGAATTTAATATGTTCCTTATACTGTCCATTTTGACTTGTAGGATAATGTGTTATTAATATTTGGTTATCTTCATCTTCTACTGTACATTGATGTGGCATTCTTGACAAAAACACTTTTGAAAAATTACTTAATTGGTTATGATTCCATAAGTGATTATTTATTTCATTTTCACTCATACTTCTTTTATCATCATGAACTTCTTTCGGTAATCCTTCTAACAAATAATCTTCATGATTTCCTCTTACGCCAATAAATTTATCTTTTAATCTCATCAATCTTTGAACAGTTTCTTCTGGATATGGTCCTATTCCTACTATATCCCCACAACAAATAATTTTATTTACATTTAATTCTTCTAATTTTTTAAGTGTCTCATCTAGTGCAACAACATTACTATGAATATCAGCTATAACACCATATTTCATATTTTTCATCACCTCCAAATCCATGTCTCATTATTAAAGTTCATTTCTTATTTTCCAGTTCACTTAATATCAATTGATGACTTGTTTCTTCGTATGGATACTCTTTTTCTATATATTTAAATTTTTCATCTAGATTAGTCCCAATTTCAATTATTAATTTTTTTAAAAATTCAGGATTTCTTGATAGTACTGGTCCTAAAATATGCGTTCCATAAAAATTTAAATAATTTACACCCTCGAAATCATTCTTCTTATTTTCTCCAATTCCAAATTGAACTTTGAATAATGGTAACATATTATGATAGATTTCTGTCATTTTATTAATTGAACCAACCACTTTATAATTATCATTCAACGATTCATATATAACATCTCCTGTTATCCTATCTTCAAATGTCACACATTCAAAATCAAAAATGCCAAGACCTTTCTCTTTTTCAACATTTTTACCAAACACTTCGAAGCTATTTCCTGTTGCAAGTATTACTGTTTTATTCGCTATACAATTTCTAATTTGAGTTTCATATTTTCTTATATCTTTCAAAACATGACTCAAATTCTTCTCAGTTCCACATCCCATATAAATAAACGAATATTTTTGAAAATCTATTGTATCACCTATTGTCTTTTTATCTACATTTACAGTAAAGCCTTGCTCTTCTAAATGCTTTTTCATTATTACTACGTTTCCATATTCGCCATATAAATTTAAGATATCATAGTACAAATGTAAAATATTTGCCTCCACTTACTTACCTCCTATTTAATGATTTCATTAAATCAGCAGAACAAGCAACTATGTAGATTTTTTTATTAGTGCTTTCTTTTACTTCTTTTATTACATCATCTAATTGATTCATTATACTTATTTTTTTCATGTCAAGTTCAGAGTTCATAACTCTGACGCTAAGTTCATTTACATACTTACCTGTTAAAACAATTTTCTTTACACAATCCATATTTAAAATTTCAAAATCAATATCCCAAATCCAAGAAGTATTGCCTACTTCGTCCAAATAATTCATGTCATCTATTGAAATAATCACTTCACAATCTTCTTTTAAATTTGCGATATATGTTAAAGATTGATTATAAGATATAGAGTTATCAAATTTTGATTTTAAAAAAGTAACCATACATCCATTTGGATTCCTTTTTTGTATTTTATTATTATTATTATTTGCATACTCAGTTAGTGTACTAACTATTTTTTTTTCATCAACACCAAAAATTTTACCAACAGCATATGCAGCCAAAATATTATACGCATCATACATAGCATTAATGCTCATTGCAATTCTATGCTTTTTATTGATAACAATTTGCCCTTTTTTCAAATCAATATTAGTTACGTATAATCCAATTATCAAAATATTATATAGATGATTGGGTTATTTCTCCTTTCTTCTAAATTTTATATAATATATTTGCACTGTGGATTTGTTCATTTTTACTACAGCTTTGACTGGTTTGAGGTGACACCTACCACAGCTTTTTATTTTTATTGTTAATTAGTTAGTTAACGCTTTGACGTTTTATTTACGTGAATACATAGTAGAAAGTTTGTGTGTAAACATCAGTGCATCATTTTATCTTTAGGAGGTGCTTTTTCATGTACTTTGTTGGCATTGACGTATCAAAGTACAAACACGATTGTTTCATCACTACTGAAACAGGTATCGTTATCACTCATAATTTATCTTTTTCAAACAACCATGATGGTTTTTGTGAATTTCTTGAATTACTACAATCATTGGACACTTCTCAAGAAATAAGAATAGGATTTGAAGCAACTGGACATTATCATTTGAATCTTATGCTTTTCCTTGAAGAGAATAATTTCTCTTTCATGGAATTTAATCCTGCTCTTGTAAAAAAGTTCATCTTAACCACTACTTTAAGAAAAACCAAAACCGACAAGAAGGATGCTATAGCTATAACCAAATATCTAATGTCTGTTGACTACAAACCCTATCCAAAACAATTTTATCACAAATATGCTTTGAAGTCATTAACTAGAAGACGTGAAGCTTTTGTTCATCAAAGATCTTATTTTAAAGTTGAGTTAACAAACATTTTAGACATTATATTTCCTGAATTTAAGCCATTTTTTAACAATTCTTTTTCTACTACTGCTTTATATATTTTGTCTAATTACCCTTCTGCTGAAGCTATTTCTCAAATGGATGATTATGATTCCATTAGAAAAGTTTCTCGTGGCAAATTTTCTTATTCTATGTTCTTTAAGTTAAAAGAACTCGCTACAAATACAGTTGGATTAGATAATGAGATATATAGTTTTCAGTTAAGTAGCATATTGACTTTAATTAACACTATGGACAAGCAAATTGATTTAATTGAAGAAAAAATCTCTGAAATTATTGCTTTGCTAAATCCCAGATGTCTTTCTATTAAAGGTATTGGTACCATTTTGTCGGCTTCTATTGTTGCTGAATTTGGAGATTTTAATCGTTTTAAATCTGCTGATGCTTGTTTGGCTTTCGCCGGTCTTGAGCCTTCTACTATTCAATCTGGATGTTCTGAACACAATGGTAAAATGGTAAAGCATGGTTCTCCACATTTAAGAGCTGCAATTATGAGTGCTGCGGAATATGTCTTTATGCATGAACCTACTTTCACTATCTTTTATTACAAAAAACGTAATGAAGGAAAGGCTCACCGTGTTGCATTATCTCATGTTGCAAAGAAACTAGTTAGGGTTATTTACAAGCTAGAAACATCTAATGTATCTTTTGATGCATCTAAATTGAAGTAATTAAATGTAGTGATTAATTGCTTTACATACACTATTTTCAGACTTTTAAAAAATGTATTTTTAAAGGTCTGTTTGCCATGTCTTTTTTTTTCTTTAAAAAAATTTTTAATTATCTATTGACTTTTTATAGTTAGTCAC
>JAFUGH010000020.1 GCA_017469465.1 Clostridia bacterium
CTTCATAACCTGCTACACCAACAGCTGATTCAGTGGCTTTTTCTCCTAACTCTTTCCATCCATAAATCATAAGTTTTTCTTTTATTTCGTCAAGACTTGAAATATGATTATACAAAGATGGAGATTTAATATTAAGTTCTTCAGCAATTATTTTTAGAGATAAGTTATTTAATCCTACTTCATTTGATAGCCTTGCAGAAGTTGTAATAATAAGCTCATTACTAATATTATTCTTTGACATCTCAACCTCCTTAACTAATTATATTCATATTATAACTAATCGCATTAGTTTGGTCAATAAATAAAAGAGAAATTATTAAATAATCTCTCTTAAAAATCTTGTTAGCATCTTGATAAATTGTAATTTCTCTTCCTACTTGTTTTTTGATGATTGTCTTATTTTTTCGTGGTAAAAATAGTTTATTATAATAGGTTTCCCAGTAGGATTTTTTAAGAATGGTTCTTCATCTATAACATACATAAATCCATTTTTATCTGCATACTCTTGTACTTTTTTGTCTAGTTGTTCCCAATAAGACATATCTTTTTTAATATAGATTTTATTGTATAAATCGTTTAATTCAGGATGTTTTTCATTTATATAATTTATTATAGTAGGCTTAAATGTCCCTCTTAAATTCAAGTTTTCAAGCCATATATAGTCGCAAAAGTCCTTTATTTCTTCAATTATTGGAAATACATCAGTAATGCCAGGAAATATTGGAGATATAAAGCAAGTTGTTCTTATCCCTGCATCGTGTACTTGTTTCATTGCTTCAATTCTTGATTTTATTGTTGGTGCTGAATCCATATCTTTCTTAAATTCTTCATCTAATGTATTTATTGACCAAGAAACTAAAGGATTAGGGTATGTTTTTATCAAATCAATATCTCTTGTAACTAAATTTGATTTAGTTGTTATAATTAAGTTAATTCCACTTCCTTGCATTTCTTCTAAAAATGCTCTTGTTCTTTTATATTTTGCTTCAAAATAGTTATATCCATCTGTTACAGATCCAACTATCATTGTTTTGCCTTTATATTTTTCAGGATTTTTTATTTTATCCCACATTTTTACATCTAAAAACATTCCCCAATCTTCTGTATGTCCTGTAAACCTTTTCATAAATGTAGCATAGCAATATTCACAGCCAAAAGGGCAGCCAACATAAGGATTTATTGAGTAACCTGCAATAGGCAAATTTGATTTTGTAAGAATTGTATCTACTTTCTTTTCTGTAATTACAACTTTTTTTAAATCTATCATTTTATTCCTCCAAATTCTTTCGGAAATTCTTGTACAAATTCATCTTCATTTAAAATTCCTATTAAATCTTCTTTCATAAATACAGGTATATTCTTCTCTTTTGCTTGATTATAAATATTAAATATCCATTCTCTTTCAGATGGTATTTTTCCTTTTCTGTTACCTGTTTCAGTACCTATTACAATCCAAGAAATATCAGTTAAATCTAACTTTCCTACATCTTCAAATATAGGTTCAAAAGTAATATGATAATTTTTAGATTTAATATTATTCCTTAAATAATCAATTCTTGTCTTTTCTTTTGAAGAAGTAACTGTTACACCAAACCAGCCATTATCAGGAGTTTCTTTTAATTTAATATTTTCAGGTTTTTTAGTTAAAAAAATATATTGTGTATATTTATTTTCTTTCATTTTAGAAAAAACTTTATTTTTCCATTCTTCAGTCCACCCTGATAAATCACTTTGTCCAGTTAGTAAATATGCTCCATATTTTTTATTATCAAGCATTTTTAATTTATTTTCAAAAAATACAGGATTATTAAAATCATCTATTGTATGAAATCTATTGTTATTCATTCTTGCATAACAATAAGAACAACCAATATTACAACCAATAACAATATTTATATTTTTTATATAATCTTTTATACACTTTACTGACATTATTATTCCTCCCTATATTTTAAGCCGAACTTTTCCATCTCTTTTAATATTTGTTTTAATTCTTGTCCTTTTTCTGTTAAAGAATACTCAACTTTTGGTGGAACAACTGCATATACTTTTCTATTTATAATTCCATCTTGTTCTAATTCTCTTAAATTCTTTGCTAGAACTTTATCAGAAATTCCTACAACACTTTTCATAAGTTCACTATATCTTTTTTCTTTTTCTAATAGATCTCTAATTATCAAAACTTTCCACTTATCTGAAATAATGCTAACTGTATATTCAACAGGACATTTTGTATATAACTTTTTCATTCTATATTCCCCCATATTCCTTTTAGAAAGTAACTAGCAAAAATAAAGTTATAAATTTAAAATATTAAGGTGGAATATTCCACCTAATGATTTATGCAAATAGGCTATTTGCTGTCATTTCTAAATAATTTTCACATTTATAATCACTATATTTTTCTTTTACATTTTTGATAAATTCTTCTTTTGTGTTAGATTCATTAGCAATTTGTTTTACATTTTTTAAATAATCAATTTTAGTTTTTACATCTTCTAAATTCTCTGGTGTATGATGACTTGTTAAGATAAGTTCATATCCTTTTTCTAAATATCCTTCTAATTGAAGAATAAATCCATCTATTGCTTCTTTGCTTGGTAAAATTGAATGACATTCGTGTCCTAACATATGAGTATATACACTATTTATTTGTGGAAATACAATTTCAACATCTTCATCGTGATATGTTATTTCTAAATCAAATCCACCAATTTTTACTTTTGATTCTTCTAATATATCTGTAATTTCGTGAAATTCACTTGCAAAGCTACCATTAAAAGCAGTTTTAAACCCTTCTACAATATGGAATATTTCTCCTTCTTGCATTGATTTTATAGTTCCTCTTGAAGCGTAAGATTTAACATCTTTAAATTCATTTCCTCCACTTGGGTGATTTGAAAATACTTTTGCAATAACTTTTTTATTCAAACCTAAAATATAATTTTTAAATTCTTCCATATCTTCATAAAAAGAGGGAAATTCTAATAAAAAAACTTCACTATCATTTTCTAAAATAAAACATTCATCAGCCATTACATCGCTTGTTTGATATGCGTGTAATTTTATTTCTCCAAAGTCATAAACTTGAACAAAACTCTTTTTTAAATCAATTCTTTTACTATCCATTTTTAACCTCCATATATTTTATTTTTTTGAACACCCTTATTATATATCGGTTCTATTAAAAATGGAAGAACGCACTTTTTTGTAAGATACTTTCTTAAAAGTAAGTTTTATTGTATTTTATTGTTTTTAGTAGAAAAAAATTTTTTTATCCGAGCGATAACTTACTATAAATCTTTCAAACTACAAAATTGTAATTTGTAATACAACAAATTAATTATTTTTTAAATTTCTTATATGCCCTATCTTCAATATATTTCATCATTTCATTATATCTTACTACATAAAGTACAAAAGCTAAAAAACTAGACATTGCAATAATAATTGGCACTTCTGTTCCTTTTAGTTTTGAAATAACTACAACCACTATCCATACAATTATAGCTATTATATTTTCAAAGATATGCTCTTTTAACCATTTCCTTTTATAAAACTCTATTCTTTCCTTTAATGTAAATGAACTATTTTCTAATACCTCTATTAAATTTTCTTCTGCTTTTTCTTTATAATCTGAATCTGCAATTTTTTCTCCAGAAATCAATTCATTTATACTTACATCAAATTCTTTACTTAATAATTGCATCATTTCAATATCTGGCAAATAATGCCCATTTTCCCATCTTGAAATTGTTTTATTAGTTACACCTAATCTTTCTCCTAGTGCTTCTTGTGTTATATTTTTCTCATTTCTACATTGTGCAATAAATTTTCCTATTTTTACTTGGTCCATAATATCTTACCTCCTACAATAAGGATAGTATATTTTATAAATTTTGTCTTTACCATAGATGTAGAATGCACGATAAATTACTATTTTTTGTTTGGCAACCCTTTGCAAGTTTCAATTACTATTTCTTTTAATAATTCTTTATTATCTACATCATCTACTAAATACATTGGTTTTGCAGTTTCATATGGGATTTGTTCATTCATATTATACTTTTTATTGGTATCAACTATTTTTACAAGTAATCTATTGTCATAGATTCCACCAAATAAAACATTATTATAATATAATAAGAACTCGCCCATCATTGCTTTGCAAGTTATATTATCTAATAAATCCAATTGTTCTAATATAAAATCTTTATATTCTTTTGATGTTGCCATGATAAACCTCCACTATAATTTACTATTTGTTATTATGATTATATAATAATATTCAAATTTTTTAAACTATTTTCAAAAGATTTAGATACATTAATCTTATCATTGTCTGTACTTGATACATAATAGTTTTCTGTAGTTTCAATTCTTTTATGCCCTAGAACTTCAGCAATATCTTTTATTTCACAACCATTTCTTAAACTGACTGTTGCAAAACTCCCTCTTAAATCATAAAATCTACATTTTATACCTAGCTCATTATGTATAATTTTAAATGGATATTTAATTATATCTTTTCCTGCATAAAATCCATTGTCTTTTCTAAAAATCAAGTTTACCTCTTTCTTATTTTTAGATTTATTTTTTAATTCAATTATTTTAAAATATCTAACAATTCCCAAATTATTTTTTACAGATTCAAAATAGTATCTTTTATAGTCTGATTTGTATTTCTTTTTACAACTTGTTTGATATTTTTTAAAATTTATTAATATTTCTTTTAAAGTATTACACATGTAAATTTTTCTTGTACTACCTTTTGTTTTAGTTGTACCTATGTACCAACGACCATTTTTACTTTTATCTATTGCAAATACATTTTTGTCAATATTTATAACATTATTTTTAAAATCTATATCATCCCATGTAAGTGCAAATACTTCTCCTGTTCTCATTCCTGTGTAACAAGCTGTTAAAAATGCAGTTATGAATGTTTTGTTATTTTTAAATCTTTCTATGATTTTTTCAATTTCATTTTTAGTATATATATGTTTTAAGTTTTTTTTACATCAAAATACAAATTGTTTGGAACTTTTAATTTTGATGATGGATCATATTCTATATATCCAAAATATCCTTCAGCATCTCTTAAAGATGATCTTATAACTTTTAAAAATTGATTTAATCCTACCTTTGATTTTGAATATTTAGATAATTCTAAAGCAATTTGGTTTAACAGAAATGGTTTTATTTCATTTAGTTTATAATGCCCCATTACTTTTTTAATGTTTTAAATGATTCCTTATACCTTTTAGCTGTATCTTTAGCAATCACATTTTCAAAATAATTTTCCATCCAATAATCTAAATAATCTGCATAAATCATTGTATTTTCTTCTTTTTTTGTTCCAGTAAAAAAGAAATTATGCTGAGCTATTAATCCTGCTTCCATTGCTTCCCTTTTAGTCTTAAATCCTGACTTTGTTATTCTCCTCCTTTTACTTGTTATTTTAGGAACTTCAAATTCATATTGGTATACACTACCTCTTTTTTTAATGTTTACATTTCCCATTTTAATACCTCCTTTTTTTATTATTTTAACACCCTTTATTCTATTATTTGATACAAAAAAGAAGCATTAACTTTTGCGTTAATACTTCTTATATTTAGATCGTGGACAGTAATGTCTACAACTTTTTATTTTTTATAAGTACTGAATTATCAGTATTATTTGTATTTTTTGTTTTTAATTTGGCAACATTTTTTAAATTTTATTTAATTTTTGTTGTCTACATTTTGTCGCCTAAAACTCTTATAGTTCTTTTATTTCAATAGTTCTACTTACGATTTACCACAACAATTTTTGTATTTCTTACCACTTCCACATGGACAAGGGTCATTTCTACCCACCTTTTCATTCTTCTTTTTCGCTATTGGAACAGATTTTTCACTTCCAGCTTTATTTGCCTCATTTAAATTTTGAATCATTTTTTTCATAATTTGTGTTCTATCAACTTGCTCTTCTCTTCTTACTAAGTGAAGCATTGTTTTTACAGTATCTTGCGCAATGTTAGCAGACATTTCATTAAATACATCATAGCTTTCCATTCTAAAGTCTACAATAGGATCTCTTTGCGCATATCCACGAAGTCCAATTCCTTCTTTTAATTGTTCCATTGCATCTATGTGATCCATCCACTTTTCATCTACATTTCGCAAAATAACAACTCTTTCAAGTTCTCTAATATGGTCTGCACCAATTTCTTCTTCTTTTTGCTCATATCTTCTTGTTACCAATTCTAGTAATTCAGCTTTAACAGTTTCAGGGTCTTCCAATTTACCTTCATATTCTACATCAAATGTTTCTTTTACGTAATTCTCAAATCCACTCTTATCTGAGACTTCGTTATGAGCTCCATAATAAGAATCAACAGTATCTTCTACCGTTCTCTTAATCATACTCATAATCTTATCACGCATGTTATTACCATCAAGCACTTGTCTTCTTTCACCATAAATAATATGTCTTTGTTCATTCATGATATCATCATACTGCAATACTCTTTTTCTATTTGCAAAATGCATTGCTTCTACATTTTTTTGTGCAGTTTCAATGGTACCTGTTAACATCTTCATTTCCAATGGCATATCTTCTGGCATGTTAAGCATTTGTGCCATTGTTTGAATTCTATCACTTCCAAAAAGTTTCATTAAGTTATCTTCTAATGATAAGTAAAATCTTGATTCGCCTATGTCACCTTGTCTACCACTACGACCTCTTAATTGGTTATCAATTCTTCTAGAATCATGTCTTTCAGTACCAACAATCTTAAGACCACCAGCAGCAATTACTTTTTTCCTATCTTCTAATACTTTTTCATCCAATTTATCATAAATTTGTTTGTATTCTTTTCTTATTTTTAATATTTCTTCATCATCAGTATCATTTAGACTAACTGCATTCATGATATCTTCTTCAGCATACCCACGCTTTTTTAACTCATGTTTTGCAAGCGCTTCTGTGTTACCACCAAGCATAATATCAGTACCTCTACCTGCCATGTTCGTAGCAATAGTAACAGCACCGTATTTACCTGCTTGTGCAACTATTTCAGCTTCTTTCTCGTGATACTTTGCATTTAATACTTCGTGTTTTATTCCCTCTCTTTTTAGTAGTTCACTAAGTACTTCGGATTTTTCGATAGTAACTGTACCAACTAACACCGGTTGTCCTTTTTCATGAGCTTGTTTAATATCTTCGACGATAGCTCTTAATTTTGCCCTTTCTGTACGATAAACAACATCATTATGATCGACTCTTATCATAGGTTTATTCGTTGGAACTTCAATAACGTCTAATCCGTAAATTTGTCTAAATTCTTGTTCTTCTGTTTTCGCTGTACCAGTCATTCCACAAAGTTTATCAAACAATCTAAAATAGTTTTGGAAAGTAATCGTCGCCAATGTCTTACTTTCATTTGCTATCTCGACACCTTCTTTGGCTTCAATTGCTTGGTGCAATCCTTCACTGTATCTTCTGCCATACATGATTCTTCCTGTATGTTCATCAACAATTAAAACTTCACCATCTTTTACGATATAGTCTTGATCTCTATGCATAATGCCATTCGCACTTAGCGCTTTATTTATGTGATGATATAAAGTCATGTTCGACATGTCTTGCAAGTTTGTAACACCAAATGTTTTCTCTGCCTTTTCAATTCCTCTAGCAGTCAACGTTGCTCTTCTAGATTTTAAATCTACAACGTAATCATAATTTTCATCATCAGGATCAGCTTCTTTTCTATTCTCATCTTTTGCAACAATCTTTGCTTTCAAACTCTTAACAAATCTATCTGCTTGCTTATATAAATCATTTGCTTTGTCAGCTTGTCCAGAAATAATAAGTGGTGTACGAGCTTCATCAATTAAAATACTATCTATCTCATCCACTATAGCATAATGTAACTCTCTTTGAACCATTTGATTTTTATAGATAACCATGTTATCCCTTAAATAGTCAAAGCCAAATTCATTGTTAGTTCCATATGTAATATCTGCATTATATGCTGCACGTCTTTCGTCAGGAGTTAAGTCATGGATAATAATTCCTACAGAAAGTCCTAAGAAATTATACAACTTACCCATTTCCTCACCTTGAGATTTTGCTAAATAATCATTAACCGTAACCAAATGAGCTCCTTTTCCTTCTAGTGCATTTAAATATAATGCTAAAGCAGCAGTTAATGTTTTACCTTCACCTGTTTTCATTTCGGCAATTCTACCTTGATGAAGTACTATTGCACCAAGTAATTGTACATCAAAAGGACGTTTGCCAAAAACTCTTTTTGAGCCTTCACGAGCTACTGCGTAGGCTTCTGATAATATATCATTTAAGGACTCACCTTTTTGAATTCTATTTTTAAACTCTATTGTTTTCTCTCTTAACTCACTATCAGTTAATGCCTCCATTTTTGGTTCTAAACTATTTATCTCTTCAACATAATGTTGTATTTTCTTTAATTCTCTCTCGCTATATGCTGGAAATATCTTACTAAAAAATCCCATTTCATCCTCCTAAATATGATTCGAGTGCACAAAAGGGACAACCATTTTTGTGCACCTTAATAAATAGTGTGCACAAAAATGGTTGTCCCTTTTGTGCACTCGAATCATTAATTGTCTTTTTCTTCTTCTTTTTTCAATGCAACTTTTCCTTCACTTATTTCATAAGCTGCAGTAGTAACGTCTGATTCCATCTTTACATTAGTTAATTTTGGACTACCTTGTGCAATTTGTCTTGCTCTTTTCGCTGTGCCAATTACTAAAGAATACTTCCCAGTAGAAACTTTTTGTAATAACTCACTTAAATTTGGTTTTACTATCATATTATTTTCACCCTTTCAATTTTTAATCGTTATTTTCTGTTTCTTCAGTATCACCAGTATCCAATCTACTTGCAACTGTTTCTGGTTGAACTGCAGATAAAATAACATGTTCACTATCCATTATAATAACAGCTCTAGTTCTTCTTCCATAAGTTGCATCAACTAGTTTGCCAGTATCTCTTGCATCTTGGATAATCCTTTTGATTGGTGCAGATTCTGGACTTACTATAGCAATCAGTCTATTTGCTGATACAATATTACCAAAACCAATATTTATAAATTTCATTTGCAGTTCTCTCCTTATTCAATATTTTGTACTTGCTCTCTAATATTTTCTATTTCGTTTTTCATTTCAACTACATAATTCGTAATCCCAACGCTGTTTGCTTTGGAACCAATTGTATTCGTTTCTCGATTCATTTCTTGTACTAAAAAGTCTATCTTTTTACCAATAGGTCCACTTACTTCTAGCATATTTTTTAAGGAAGTAATATGACTTTTTAATCTTGTCACTTCCTCACAAATACTTGATTTATCAGCAAATAACACAATTTCGATACCAAGTCTATTTTCATCAATAATACTATTAGCATTTAATTCATTAATCCTATTATTCAATTTTGTCTTATACTCTTCCAACAAATCTGCTGATTTTTCCTGTACTATACCAACATACTCAGATATAACATTTAGTCTACTTTCAATATCTAGCTTAAGTTTTTCACCTTCAACTTCTTTGGCAGAAATTAAACTATTAATTGCTATTTTCAGAGCTTCCTGAATAGGATTCCAATACAACTCTTCATCTTCAACATCAGAATTGGTAATAATATCTGGAAGTCTCATTAAAGATGAAACTGAAATATCATCTTTTAATCCATACATTTCAATAAGTTCATGCATTTGTGTCACATATTCTCCAGCTAATGCTTTATCTACCATAATATTTTTTGAAGCGCTACTGATATTTTTTACTGTAACAAAAACTTCCATTTTTCCTCTAGAAATATATTTCATAATACATTGCCTTATCTTGTCTTCTAGAAAGTTTAAATATCTTGGCATTTTTATAGAAATGTCATTATATCTATGGTTAATCGTTTTAATTTCAACAGTATATTCTCTACCGTCAGCTTCTGACTTGCCTCTACCGTACCCAGTCATACTCCTAATCATTGTATTTTTTACCTCGTTTTCTTATTTGATTTTTTTCCACTAATATCATTTCTATGCCTGATAATATAAAAAACTTTTCCTATGTAATATACTACAAATAGAATAGGAAAGACTATCTTAAGTTTCGTAATCGGTTCTGGGAAAAAAACATAACATCCTGGAAGCATAGCAATCGAAAAAGCCATTATCAATAGTTCTGCGCCATAACATGCCTTGCTACCACTTTTCTTTAAGTAAGCATAAATTAGCAATATAACAGCACAAACTAGTAAAATACCCCCACCTATATATACCCACATGGCAACATTATCATAATTAAAATTCGAATTATATGCATAATCAACAATTGCATATAGCACCTCTATCAAAATCAGCATTAAACCAGCGCCACACAACCTATCAATAAACTTTTCTTTCTGAGTATAATTCATTTCCATTCTTACCTTTCTTACTTGCGAATAGTACATCATACCTACATGATAGTAAATGATGTATTAGTGAACAACGTTAACATCTCATAACTTCTAACATTGTATCAAATATTCATCGCTACAATTCTAATTCATACAAGAGCATTGCAAGGGTCACAAGTCCAGCTGTTTCAGTTCTTAAAATTCTAGGTCCTAAGGTAACTTGTTTAACATTTTCAAAATGAAATAGCTCGACTTCTTCTTCAGAAAAACCACCTTCTGGGCCAATTAAAATCGCAATATTCTTGCATTTTTTATCTAAATTTCTTAATGCCGACTTTAATGTCGTTTCTTTTTCGCACTCATACGGCAATAATAATATATCATATTTTGAAATATTTTCAACCAAATTTTTAAGATTTATTGGCTTTTTTACTTCAGGTACTTTTTGTCTACCTGACTGTTTAGAGGCCTCTAACGCAATTTTATTCCATCTTTCAAGTTTTTTTGACGTACTTTTCTCATCTAATTTCACAATAACTCTATCGGTAATAACTGGTACAATCTCGCTTATTCCTAGCTCTGTGCATTTTTGAATAATCCATTCAAGTTTATCTGCTTTCGGCATTCCCTGAAACAATGTTACTTTTAAATTTGGTTCTGAAGTTTCTTTGCATCTTTCTATAATTTGTAAATCTATTTTTTCTTTTGAAAACTCTACAATCCTTGTATTATATTTTCTTCCTTCTTCATCACAAATATTTAATTCATCAGAAATCTTATATCTTAAAACATCTCTAATATGCTTTACATCTTCCCCCAATATGATAGCTTTATCTTCATCTATTTGCTCGTTTTTAACATAAAATATGGACATATTCATTTCTCCTCATGGAGCATAATTATGCTCCTCTACTACATCTATATTTTCTTAACATTGTATACCATATATTTTTAAAAGAATTTCTTTCTTTTGCCTGTTTCAAACTTTTCTCCACTGGCTTGCGCATAGTTCATTAATATTTCTCTTTGCTCCTTATTTAATTTTTTAGGCACATCAACAACCACTGTAAAATATAAATCACCAGCATTTCTTGCATTCACACCTTTAATACCCTTACCTTTCAGTGTGAATATTGAACCTGTTTGTGTTCCCTCAGCTAAATCGTATTCTACATTTCCTTGAAGTGTAGGTACATTAATAATAGCCCCAAGAGCAGCCTCTGGAAATGATACATGGACATTGCAGAAAATACTATCTCCTTTTCTTGTGAATATGGCATGTGATTTAACACTAACAGTAATATACAAATCACCTGCAGGTCCGCCACGAAGTCCTGGCTCACCTTCACCTCTTAGCGAAATGATTTGACCATTGTCAATTCCTTCTGGAATTTTAACTTTAATTGTTCTTTGCTTTCTGACAGTTCCTCTACCCTTACAAGTTTGGCATGGATTTGAAATTACTTTACCTGTTCCAGCACAATGATCACATGTTTTTACGGAAGTAAATGAACCTAAAATTGTATTTTGAGTCGTTCTCACTTGTCCACTTCCATTACATACTTTACAAGTTTCAGTAGAAGTACCAGGCTTACAACCACTTCCGTGACATGTATCACAAGTTTCATCTCTATTAATAGTAATTTCCTTTGCAGTACCAAAAGCTGCTTCTTCAAAAGTAATCTCAATTCTTGTTTTTATATCTCTTCCACGCATTGGACCATTTTTAGTATTTCCCCTTCTAGAGCCTCCGCCAAAAAATGAAGAAAAGATATCATTTAAATCAAAATCTACTCCAAATCCATTACCACCACCAAAGCCTTCAAAGCCGCTAAATCCACTAAAATCATTCGAATATCCATTTGGTCCACTATGCCCAAATTGATCATACATAGAACGCTTTTGTTTGTCTGACAGTACTTCATAAGCTTCATTTAATTCTTTAAACTTTTTTTCAGCTTCTTCTCTATTATCAGGATTTGCATCTGGGTGATATTGCTTTGCAAGTTTTCTATATGCCTTCTTCAATTCTTCATCCGTTGCTGTTTTTGAAACACCAAGGACTTCATAATAATCTCTCTTTGTTTCAGCCATTTTGGGTATCCTTTCTACTTGAGAAGTAAGAGATGAGAAATGAGAGGTGAGATTATTCCCATTTCATCTCTCATAACTAGCAACTCACTTTTCAACAATATTTTATATGAATCATTAACTACACGATATATCGCTCATTCCATTGCAATTTCTACGTTTTTCTCTGTAATTTGCAGCAAAAATGGTGTATTGCAAGGAACGAGGTTGCGAGGAGCGAAAACGTACATTTGGTACGTTGAGCACCGCAGACAACCTTAAGTGACACATTGTGCGTCACTGCTAATAAAGCTTAGGTCTCTGTAATTTGTAAGAGTTTTGTTCGATTTCAAGGCGGACAAACGAAGCAACCGGAGGCGTGCTGTTGCACGTTGAGGATTGCTTATGTGCAGTCCAACACTGAAATTGGGCAAAAGAATTGCAAATTACTCTTCTACCTTATAGTCAGCATCATACACCGTACCTTCTTGCGCATCACCATTTGTTGCACCTTGTGCTCCTGCTTCATTCGCATTAGCTTGAGCTTGAGCTCCAGCATTAGCATATAGTCTTTCAGAAATTGCATAGAACTCTTGGGTTAATTTTTCCGTAGCAGATTTAATTGCTTCTACATCTGTTCCTTCTAATGCTTTCTTAACATTTTCGATTTCAGCTTCTACTTTTGCTTTTTCTTCACTACTTACCTTATCTCCTAAATCCTTTAATGCTTTTTCTGTATTATAAATAAGTGAATCTGCAT
Source organism: Clostridia bacterium (assembly GCA_017469465.1). Taxonomy (GTDB): domain Bacteria; phylum Bacillota; class Clostridia; order TANB77; family UBA1234; genus UBA1234. The sequence goes on from JAFUGH010000020.1 coordinate 13,259, forward strand.
TATTTCTAACTTCAATTCCTTCTTTATTCTTTCTATCTTCTTCTGCGTGAGCCTCCGCTTCTTTTACTGCTTGTTGAATTTCTGATTCTGTTAAATTTGTACTTGCTGTAATAACAATCTTTTGCTCATTTCCTGTACCCATATCTTTTGCAGATACATGAACAATACCATTAGCGTCTATATCAAATGTAACCTCAATTTGTGGTACTCCTCTTGGAGCTGCAGGAATTCCTGTTAATTGGAATCTACCAAGTGTCTTGTTATATGCTGCCATTTCTCTTTCTCCTTGAAGAACATGTACTTCAACACTCGTTTGACCATCTGCTGCTGTAGAGAAAATTTGAGATTTCTTTGTTGGAATAGTTGTGTTTCTTTCAATTAATTTTGTAAATACACCACCAAATGTTTCAATACCAAGTGATAATGGAGTAACATCAAGCAAAACTAAGTCTTTAACATCACCAGAAAGTACACCACCTTGAATTGCTGCACCAATTGCAACACATTCATCTGGATTGATTCCCTTATGAGCTTCTTTTCCAATAATTCTCTTAACTGTTTCTTGTACTAGAGGTACTCTTGAAGAACCACCAACTAGTAAAACTTTATCTATCTTATCTGCTGTCAAGTTTGCATCTTTTAAAGCTTGATTCATTGGTCCAACTGTTGAATCAACTAAATCATGAATTAATTCTTCAAATTTTGATCTAGATAGTGTGATGTTCATATGTTTAGGACCACCATCGCCACCAGTAATGAATGGTAAGTTAATCTCGCTTTGAGAAACTGATGAAAGCTCAATTTTAGCTTTTTCAGCAGCTTCTTTTAATCTTTGCATTGCTTGACTATCTGTAGATAAATCTACACCTTGATCTTTCTTAAATTCTTCAACTAAATATTTGATGATTCTTTCATCAAAATCATCACCACCAAGTCTATTATTACCACTTGTTGCTAAAACTTCAAATACGCCATCACCAATATCTAGAATTGAGACATCAAATGTACCACCACCAAGGTCATAAACCATTATTTTTTGGTCTTCGCCTTTATCTAGTCCATATGCTAAAGCAGCTGCTGTTGGCTCGTTGATAATTCTTAAAACTTCTAGTCCAGCAATTCTACCAGCATCTTTAGTTGCTTGTCTTTGGCTATCTGAGAAATATGCTGGAACTGTAATAACTGCTTGTGATACTTTTTGACCTAAATAATTTTCTGCATCTGTTTTTAATTTTTGTAAAATCATTGCTGATATTTCTTGTGGTGTGTATTGATTACCATCAATAGAAACTTTTCTATCTGTACCCATATCTCTCTTGATAGAAGAGATTGTTTTTTCATGGTTAGTTACAGCTTGACGTTTTGCAACTTGACCAACTAATCTTTCTCCATTTTTTGTAAATGCAACAACAGAAGGAGTTGTTCTATTACCTTCTGCATTTGGAATAACAACAGGTTCTCCACCTTCCATTACTGCAACACATGAATTTGTTGTACCTAAATCGATACCAATAATTTTTGACATAAATATCATCCTTTCATAATTTATCATTTTCAAATTTCTAGTCTCTAACTTCTTGCTTTCTAGTTTGCTACTTTTACCATAGCATGTCTTAACACTCTTGTGCCCATTTTATATCCAGATCTAAATTCTTCCACAATTTCTTGTTCTCCATATTTTTCATCCTCAATGTGCATTACCGCTTCGTGATATTCTGGATTAAAAGTTTGCTTATCTGTTTGAATTCTTTCAACCTTTAAGCTTGTCATGATGTCTACTACTTCTTTTTTGATAAGTCCAATTCCTTCTTTCATTTTTTCATCTGTGGTTTCTGCCAAAAGAGCTTTTTCTAAGTTATCTAAAACATCAATGTATTTTGTAACCACATCTCCAACCGCTAGATTGTATGTTGCTTCTTTTTCTTTTTGCATTCTTTTCTTATAATTGTCAAATTCTGCCGCAGTTCTTTGCAAATGCTCATAGTACTTTTCATTTTCTTGCTTTAACTTTTCAGTTTCCTTTAGCAAACTTTCAACTGTTACTTCTTCTTGTACCTCCTCTTCTTTTTCTTCAAGATTCTTCTCTATCTCTGCCACCATCTTCTCCTCCTTGTTTCATTTTTTCTTGTATCGTGTCACCGATATACTTTATCATTGGAATTACTGTTTTATAGTCCATACGAGTAGGACCAATAAGTCCAATCGTACCAACATCTTTATCATTAATTGATTGTTTATAAGTAATAATTGTAAAATCTTTTAAATCTTCAAAAGCACTTTCACTACCAATATACACATTGATATTTCCGTCATAGCCCGTTCGAGCAATTTCTTTAATAGCGTCCTGCGTTTCAATAATGTTCAAAAAATTCTTCAGTGTATCTTGCTTTTTCAATTCTGGCTGTTCAAGAAGTTTTGTAGCTCCTTCCATATGCACTTTTGCATTTTTATTGATTAATAAATTATTTAATTCTGCAAAAAGAGGAACAATTTTATCATTAATATTTTCAAGTTCTTGCCCAACATACTCATTCACATTATCATAGATTTCTTTAAAATTTCTTCCTTGCAATTTATAATTTAAAAAATTATTAAATATTTCTATGTTCTGCTCAGGAATGTCTTCGTCGTAGTTAATAATACTTTCTTTTATAATTCCATTATTGGCAAGAATGACAATCATTAGCTTATCATGTCCTAATTTTACTAATTTTATTTCTTCAACCTCTGCATTATCTAACTCTGGCTCAATTGAAATAGAAGCATAATCTGTTAATCTCGCCAATATGTTAGAAGCCTCGTGCATTAAAGAATTAAATTTATGCAAATCATCATTAATTGCTTTATCAATTAAATTCTTTTTTTGTACAGGAAGATTTTTTTCATTCATAATAGAATCTACATATAATCGATACCCCTTGCTAGAAGGAACTCTTCCTGCGGAAGTATGTGGCTTATCTAGATACCCCAGTTCTTCTAAACTAGCCATTTCATTACGAATTGTTGCTGAACTTAATCCCAAATCATAATCCGTAGCTATTTTATTAGATCCGACAGGCTCTGCCGTACGATTATACTCTTCAATAACAGCCTCTAATATTCTTTTTTTACGTTCATCTAAAAGCACTTTTTCACCTTCCTTTTAGCACTTATTTCTTGTGAGTGCTAACAAACAAATATACAATATCACTACATTTAGCAGATGTCAATATCGAGTGCTAAAAATGTTTGTGAATTTTAGGTAACCAAAAGTATATTGAGTGTATTTCAAACATTATGTTGACCTTTTACAATAGTTATGTTACAATATCGATGTAAAATACTATTTTGGAGGCTTATCATGCAATATGATTTTGAAAAAGCTAGTGATGCATTTCTGATTAACCAAGTAGTAACATTTCTCAAAAGAAGCAACGTGATACCTATGATACCAAAACTTGAGGATCATCAAAAGCGGGTCATGTACTTTTCAGAAGAGCTCGTGATTACCTTTTATTCCATAAAACGAAATCACGGATACTTTGAAATCCGCCAAAATGTTAATGGAATTTCTCATATCTTCAGAACAACCATATTTCTTTGTATTTAATATACAGGAGGGAATACTATGAATTATAGCTTTTACTATCCTAAAACAGCTGAAGAAGAAGTCCGACATTGGATGGATTTTCTCAAGCAGGAACGTGGAATCAAAAGTTTTCCTGATATTCCTGCTGGAAAAGTGATGACACTCGCTTGGCACAAAGGACACGAAATTTGCTTTAAACGAATTGGTCTCGGTGTGGGACAGCTCATCATCGAAACTTATGATCCGATTAGCAAAGAAGCTTCTGTGCGACCGCTGTATCCTTACATACAGTATTGGACTGGTGAACCTGAAGACAAGCTCGTACTCGACCAAGAATCAGAAAATGCTTTCAAGAACGAACAGGAAGAGCTCGAAAAGCTGTTTCGAACTAATTTACAGGAGGGAATTGTTCCCTTTTCCTAACAAAAAATCCCCAGAAAGCTGGGGATTTTTTACTTTATTATTATTTTCTTATTCTTTTTTGAATCTTATTTTTTCCACTTTATCCATGAAAATAATCTTTTATACCATGGTTCTTTAGTCATTATAGCGATTTCAATATCACCCTTCTCCACATTTTCAGCGAACTCTGCTTGCGTCTTATCTCCGAAAATCTCTTTAGAAGCTTCTTTTGCCTCTTCTATCATTTCGTGAGGCAAATCTGTTATTTCCTCTAATGATGCAAAGTAATACGTATAAATCATAGCAAGAATTTCCTTTGCTTTTGGAGAGACTTTCTGGTCATGTAAAGACACAATTGTTGGATCAATATATACATTCGCATTCTTATTTTCTATTTTCTGTAAAAACTCTCTCAAACTTTCGGGTATCTTTTCAATCTCATAATTTGGTAAATAAGAAAGTACTTTATTTACTTCTGCAGCAGCAATTGCATACTCTTTTGTAACCATAATTCACCTCATATTAATTAATATTTGTGATATTATTATTTTCACTTTGCATATTCTCGTAAATATTTTTCAACTCTTCTTTTCCTATTTCATTCGCCCAAGAAGAAAGTGTTGACATGATATCTTTCTCGTCCATATTTTTACTCCTATTCATTTAAAAAAATTCTATTAATATATTTTACAAAATCACTCTCTTTCATACATTTCTATTATATTTTAGCAAAAATAGATGCAAGTTTTTTCAAAAAGCATATATGTGTTATCATAAAATAAGCTTTATAACAATTATTTTTTACATTATGTTGATTATTTTTAAAATATATGCTATTCTAATAAAGCAAAAAATAATAGGAGGTACTTATTAATGAAGAAGTACAAACTGCTTGAGCAGGGGGATTATGCTCACATTCAAGACGAACATGATCGTGTTGTTCGCATGGAGCATGATTTCTTTGAAACAAGGAAGATTGAAAAAATTTTCCGGATGCTGGACTTCATAGGGATGGAACTCCCTACTCATCTAAATTCGGACGAAAGAGTGTTTCTTTTCAATGACCGAACATTGGACCAAGACTTTTTCTTGGAAGCAGAAGAAGATAAAAAGGAGGGCAAAGCATATCGGTTTATTAGCAAGTTCTATCTTTATAACACCTATATCTCCTACTCCTCCTTCTTCAAGATAATTGAAGAGAATTAAACCAAATGACGTTCTTTTTTGTTTTCATGAAATGAATCAAAAAAGAACGTCATTTTTAATCTTCATAATCCCCATACATATATAAATCCGTATCTGAATTCAAATAATCTATAATCTCTTGTTTTGCTACTTTATCAATATCACTTAATCTTAAATCAAAATCATTATTAAAAAGTCTTACTAGTGGATCTACATACCTTAACTCTGATTTCAATTTAAAACATTTTTTCCCTTCTATAGGATTGAATTTAGTATAAACCTTATTAAGATTAGTCAAATACTTCCATCTATCACTAATCCTTTTATCACTGCAAGAAAGCCCCATATCCATAATTACTCTATCGCTATAGGTATATAAATCTTTACGAGTTATTATTTCTCTTCTAATCATTGCTGCTAAAGTATCAGCAATAAATTTCATTGCCATTTTTGCCTCATAACTTCTATACTTTTTACCGCATTCAATCGTTAAATGGCAAAATTCTTTTGCAATATCTGGCGTTCTAAAACAAAACTCTGGCATTTTATCTTCATTGGCAGTAACAAATAAATCATCATACATTTCTTTGATTTGTTCAAGCGTGTACATTCCTGTAAGATATGCGGTATGAAGAAAATATTCAAGTCTATGAGCACAAAGCTTAGGTCTCACGTTATAGGCAAGTGGATATTTAGTATAGTCACACATATCACTAATATCGACATCATTTTTAAAGAAATATTCAAATAGTTTATTAGAGCCAACAATAAAGTCATAAGTTGAAAGTTCATCATCTTCTTTCCTAAAATTAGATTTTTCTATTAGATAGGAACTATACAAAAATGCTGGTACATTAATATCATGCAAAAGTGCCGCAATGATCTGCTTTTTATTACTTACAAAGTTATTTAAAATTAGTGCAACTCCCAAACTATGATCAAGTATAGAATAACGGTATTTATAGATGTGAAAACCCGAATAATCTATTCCCGCATTTTGTTCTATGCCATTAATTCTTAACACTTCTGGAACTTTTAAAAAATCTTTTAAATACTCAGGAAACTTTTTACAATATAGTTGATGTAGTGCAATAACACTATTATTTCTATTTTCAAGATATGTCAACTTTCTCACCTCTTTTCTTCTTTATTTAACATAAGTAAATTTTTCCACTTCTCCTTGGAGTATATCACAAAAAAATTTTTCTTTCAATTGTAATATATGGTGATTTTTCTTTGATATCAAGTAAAATCTCTTACTTTTTTGCATTTTTCAGATAATAAACTCATTAATCCAATTACATTAAAATAATTTTTCAAAAAAAGTGCAAGCTAACTATGAGGTGTTTTTATGTTTCAACCTGATATTATTTATTATGAAAAAGAAATACAAGACTATCCTTTAGGTCAAGAATTAATGAAAAAATATTACACTGTTCCTAGCGTTATAATTGAAAATCATAATAAAATTGATGAACTTAGAAATCAACCCAATACTGAATTTGCAAATTTAAAAAAGCATTTAATTATTGGAGTAAGAAAAACACATAAATATACTCCAAATAGTAAAGTTTCTGATTTTCTGGTACCATACACGTCTTCTGGATGCACTGCCATGTGTATGTATTGCTATTTAGTGTGTAATTTTAACAAATGCTCTTATCTAAGACTATTTGTAAATCGTGAACAAATGCTTGAAAAAATGATAAAAACGGCTAATAAATCTGACAAATCTCTTACCTTCGAGATTGGAAGTAATAGCGATGTTATTTTAGAAAATACAATTACAAATAACCTAGTTTGGACAATCGAAAATTTTGCAAATAGTAAAAATGGATTCATTACATTTCCGACAAAATTTGATATGGTAGATGATATTTTAACGATCAAAGGGAAGGAAAAAATTATTCCAAGAGTGAGTATGAATCCACAAGAAATTATCAATAAAGTTGAATTTGGCACATCAAGATTAGATGAAAGAATTGTTGCAATTAATAAGTTAAAAACTGCAGGATATAAAGTTGGTATTTTAATTGCACCCATTATATTAGTTAACCATTGGGAAGATTTATATGATACTCTGCTTAAGAACCTAGCCGAGAAATTATCTGATGATGTAAAAAAAAATGTATTTTTTGAATTAATTTTCATGACATATAGTTATATTCATAAAATGATTAATGGTGATATGTTTCCTAACGCCATTGATTTATTTGATAAAAACCTTATGACAGCTAGAGGACCTGGGAAATACACATACAAAACGAGTGTACGAGAAAATGCAAGTCAATTTTTCTTAGAAAAATTAAAGTATTATTTTCCTAATGGAAAAATACTTTACATTGTGTAAATTAAATATAAAAAAAAGAGACGTGTACCAAAATCCTCAAATTGATTATTTTGGTATACGTCCTCTTTTTCACCCGTTCCTTTTTCATTTAATTAATTTTTTCTTAAGAATTTCCAACAATATGCTGCTAATGCTGCTCCAACAAATGGAGCTACAATAAATACCCAAACTTGAGAAAGAGCTTCGCCTCCCACTAAAACTGCTGGTGCAAGGCTTCTTGCTGGATTAACTGATGTACCTGTAAGAGGGATGCACACAATATGAATTAATGCTAATGTAAGTCCAATTACTAATCCTGAAACATTATCATATTTGCTATCATCTGTAACACCTAAAATTGCAACTATAAAGATAAATGTTGCAATAATTTCAACTAAAATTGCCCCCCACATACCAAGTCCAGCTTGTGACAACTCACCATAACCATTAGCTCCTAATCCTATATCTCCTAATGTTGTGTTATTAATAATTAAAAGTAATAAACCTGCTCCTGCAAATGCTCCAAGCACTTGTGCTACCACGTAGCATATGAAATCTTTTCCAGACATCTTTCCACTAATTAACATTGCAAGTGAAACAGCAGGATTTACATGACATCCTGAAATTCTTCCAATTGAATAAGCCATGGCTACAATTGACAATCCAAAAGCAAATGCTATACCAACTAAACCGAGAGCTCCAATTGATGCACTAATGATTGCAGCACTACCACAGCCAAGAAGAACTAGTACTAGAGTACCTAAAAACTCACATAAATATTTTTTCATAAACTCACTTGTATGACTTTTTGTCATACTCCCCTTTCTTTATAAATTCAATTTTATTGTATTATATCTATATTGAAAAATCAATCGAAATATAACTATTATTTTTATCAATCTGTAGGTTTGTCAAACATATGTCACACTTTCTTAGAAATGTCTATATTTGAAATACCTTTTTTCATATACTAGCTCCACTATGCCTGAAATTTAGCCAATTTTTCATTTGGACTCATCCAATTTAATGGTCTCATTGGAA
>JAFUGH010000021.1 GCA_017469465.1 Clostridia bacterium
ATAAAATAAAAGCCCGTATTGAGAAATACGAGCACATGATTTGACCGCCGTTTTTCCAACCTAGGGGGTACCCCCTAGGTTGGAAAAACATTGACTCATAAACTTTTTTAAAAATCTTACACACTTTTCTTGACAAAGCCAAAACTTCAGGTTTGAGTTCTGATTTGCAAATTGTTTTGCTTGAATATAGTAATTTCTAAAAATATTTACTATCTCATTTTTTGATAATCCATAAGAAGACAATACTGGCCATTGATCAAATATGCTGGAAAAAGGAGGAACAAAAATCGTATCACTATCCATTAAATATATTTTTCTTGCAAACGCCACTGCTTTCTCTTGTGTTGTAGTATTATGAATCCATTTTCCATTACTATATCTAAAATTATATTCGTCAAATAATGCTTTATTTTTGTCTATTCTGGCTGGATACCAAAGATTAATTCTCGCTAAATCCGGTTTGCTTTCAGCGATAAACTTTATTGTTTCTTCAACAGTGGATTCGTTCTCCCCAAAGAAACCAACTAGTAAAGAAACATTAACTATAATGCCCGCATCACGTAATTTTTTTATATCTATTTTCAAATTATCAAGATCTATGTTTTTATTCATTAATTTCTGCAAATAACGACTTCCAGATTCTACACCAATTGATACAAAATCACAGCCAGAATTTGATAAAGAGTATATTAATTCATCAGTAATATTGTTAGCTCTTAAAAAACAAGACCAACGAAAGCTATAGTTTTGTTTTTTTATAAAGTTACATAACTCAATAACACGTGAATTATCCACATTAAAAGTTTCATCTGCAAATCTCAAATGGTATAATGTATTAACATTTGTTTTTACAAGTTCATCTATAGCCATTTTAATTTCTTGGATATTAAAAAATTGATGAAATTTATTCTTTTCTTTATATGAACAAAAAGCACAATCATATACGCATCCTGTTTGAGTTATTAACGCTGTATGTTTAGGATGAATAGATGAATCAATGTGTCTTAATGAATAATCTTCATGCTTAAAGTCATATAAATCATCGCAAAATACTACTTTTTCATTATCTTTTCTGTTATTTTTAATTCTATTAAATGTATCTATCAAGGCTGAAAGACCACTATCAGCAATCAAAATGTATCCATCTAATAACCCGCTAATCTCATTAAAAACTATTCTTTCTTTTTGAAAGAGTTTTTTTATTCCGATACCTCCAATTATACACTTTACTTTGTGAATTCTGCATTTTTCTAATAATTTTTTTAACACCAAAACCCAGCCTGTAGTAATATAATTTGTTGAAATAATTAACACATCGAATTTTTGAACTAAAAAATTATCATTTATTGAATTTTGAATTGTAATATCAGTTTTTTCATCATAAAGCCTATTAGCAAGTAATATACCATTAGTATATATATGACGATTAGGGTTAATAAAGTCTTTATTCCCATTAGTTGATAGGTAATAGTCAACAACATCCAGTGGTTGTCCATTATTAAAAAGCGCTAAATCCCAAAAAGAGGAAGTTTCCTCATTTCTTTCTAAATATTTGCCTTGATATGTTTGTTTACCTATACTTGATATTATACATATTTTCATTATAAAGATTACCTCATAATAAAATATAATGTTCTTAGTTCACCAAAATGCCCATACTTATCAACTGAATTAGTAATAAGCTTTTGTATAACAACTTCACCAAAATTATTTATAAGATAATTTATTCTATTTAACATACTGTCATTAACCATTAACACTTCGGGTTTCTTTCTATATGCACTCCACCATGGAATGTTAACACGGGTTTTTAGGACAATCCAGTCTCCAAGATGATTTTTAATCTTGTCAATATCTTTTCTTTCTATTTGATTACTAAACACAATTTGAGGGATTGAATCTTGTATTACATTATCGCGTGTCGAAAAAATAGTCGGATCATCATTTACATCCAAATTAATTGTTTTTCTTAATTCTGATTTGCCATCAATTTGAGATAATAGAATTCTATCTAGTAAATGAAAAGTAGTTTCTTTTACTCTTCCAGTATTAAAACTAACTTGATTCTTGTAAAATGAAAATACTTTTTGTTTCATTTCATGAATAACAGCATTCGCTAAATTTGACGTTTGCTCTGATATAACAAAAGGTAATAGATGAAGTCCTATTCCTCGCCCCGGACAGTGACATTCTAATGGCAGTATTTCATTACCAATGAAAAAATCAATTGCCACGAACATACAATCTGCAGTGAAATTTTCTGAAAGAGCAAGTCTCTCTAGTATTCCTTCTGAAGTATCCTTGATTTTTTTTGAAATACCACTAATGTCTATTCTGTTGCAATCATTTGAGTAAGGTATAATAAAATCATTTCGACTTTTTCTTAAATCAATTAATGAAAACGAAGGATAATCAAAAGTATCTATGTCAATCATTTTTGCTTCATTAGGGACATTGATACTAGTAGTATAATCACTCGTTGAAATCAATTCGGTTTTTCTTATTTTATCAAAAACCGGTGAAATCGAACCTCGCAATCCAATGTCGTTTTAATCACAGAACTAATTAATATTTTTGTAGCATAATCAAGTTGTCTGCGCACATTCGAAGTTTCAGATTGTAGCAAAAGATTTTTGTAATAGTCTGGATCTCTATTTAATAGTTTTGATATCCAGTTCGAAATAATACTGTTGTTTAGATTCTCCCTAGTATATTCTCTTAACAAATTACTATCTGAATACTCAAAGAATGGATACTCATGCAGTTCTCGTAGAGAATATCTCCAAGCATAAAATGGAATTTTGAATATTTCCAATTTCTCTCCTCCTGATAAAAGCTTATACACTTCTATCATATAATTCTTTATATGAATTAATCAACCAAGCTCTTGTTTGTTTTGTAATTACAACATGATCATAAATTTTGGATTTCTTATGGAATAAAACATCATCACTAATTTCCATATTATGAGGTAATGGATGAAGGATTATCCCTTTATCTGACAATTTGTCACAATATTCAGGTAAAAACTCACTGTACTCTGGAACTATATTCCAGCGCTCCCGTTGCAACCGAGTAATATAGAATAAATCAATTTTTGTTTGGAGCATTGGAATAGAATCAATAATATATATTTTGGCACAGGGGTTATATTCTTTGATTTTTTTTAAAGTAAGTTCATCACTAATAACAGAAGGTATAGAACAAATGAATAGGTTAGCTCCTAACAAACTTAAAGCAATTGCAACAGAATGCATAGTTCTTGATTTATTGAAGTCTCCCCAAAGGCAAACGTTCAAACCTTTAATCTTTTCAAAAATCCTATACATATGAACAACAGTTGCTAATCCTTGAGTTGGGTGTTCATTAGAGCCATCGCCCATATTAATCACTGGAACTGATGCAAACTTGCCAAATAAATGTGGAAGAAACTCGTTTTTTGATCTAATTGCAATTAAATCAAAGTACTCACTCCACAGCCTCGCACTCTCTTTAATACTTTCCCCCTTATTAATTGATGTTTCTGATAAAGATGAAAAATGCACTATATTTCCACCAAGTTTTTGAATGATTGATTCAGTAGAAAAGCGGGTTCTAGAACTACTTTCTTCAAAAAAGGAACCTACGACAAAACTGCTTGGTCGAAATTGGTTGCTGATTCTAAATGAGAGGATATCCTCAAATGTATTTTCACTTAAGTTTTCTACAATATCAAAAGATGATAAAAAATTTCTATTTTTTATTTCGCACATAGTATTTTTTTAATTCCTCTCTGCATTAGTTTTTGAGGAAGAATAACGTCCCAATCATTGTTGCCTTCTATCAATTTCGGACCCTCATTTGTAATTGCGATATCCCACCCTATACTTTTCATATCCGAAAACAAACCATGTGCTTTGATCGCAATTTGTTTTGCGTCCTCAAAATATGGAATAATAACACCCTTTGAGATATCATTATAAGAGTTTATAGAACTCTTTTTTTGCGCAGTATCAGCAATGCCAGTATTAATATTGATATTTGCGGCAAAACCTCCCGATGACCAATTATCAATAAAGCTTCCATTACACGAAAACCTAACACAAGCAAAAATAACTTCAATACCTTTTTTTAGTCTGAACTGTGACAAATCGTAATGTATTTAGGGAAGATGAGCTAAGAATAGAAAGGCCATCATGATTTGTTTCTTTGTTTTCTAAAAAAATATCAGAATATGAGTTAAGTGCATTTCGGATTTTGATCATATTCTCTTGTTTTGTTTGTTCGTTAAATAATAATCTCTCAATTCCAACTCCCCCATCGACTATGTATAGGTTTTAATACGTAGTCCCCAGACAAAATACCGGTTGCTTTCGAAATGATTTGACATTGTTCATCAACAAGAAATCCCATTTTTTTAGAAAAAATATATCTGGGAGTTGTTGTAGGAATATGATGTTTTTTTAGGAGTTTAATTGTTTCAAACTTATTATTCAAAATCTGAAATGAAATACATTCTTTGTTTCCTCTATAGTGTATTCTTCTATAATAAGGAACAAATTCATTAATTACTCTTCTAAAACGCCTTTTAGATAAGTTATAATTGCTAAAGTCATCGCTTGAAAAGCCCCATAAGCTTAATAATAATCTCTTTAATATGTGATTAGATTTGTTTTGACTAATATAATGAAAATAATCTGATAAAGAGTTGAATATATACATTTCCGGATTAACCTTTAAGATTTGTGACTATTAATTCTAATATTCTTGACAATAAAACTTGTGGAGTTGAATTATTGTAAATCGGAGTAATGCCATATTCCGTAAGTTCGCTATCCCACATTTCTTTGAAAACTCGAAAACGATTTAGACGTTCAATGTCATATTCATCAATCTTTCGATGTCTATATGTAGAAATAACTCTATTTGGAAGCAATGTGTTTTTAAAAAACTGGAACGATGTTGTAATGTAAATATACACAAACTTCAAATTCTCATATTCAGATTCCTTGCGTGAAAACAATGATGGTAGTAGATGTATACCTTCAATAAGAGTATTCTTTTTATGGTAATGTGCATCATTTATGAGCACGTTGATTTTATTACATATTATTTGAGACTGCTTTCTAAAACCTTTTACCATATTCTCATCGGAGTAATACCCATAATACTTCCAACATTCATGAGAAAAGAGTTTTAATAATTCTTTATCTTTTTTTTTCAGTGGAGGAGATAATGCGCACTAAATCAGTACTGATATAGTTTCTTATACCAAGTAATTCACAAAGCTTAATTGATACAGAAGATTTACCCATGCCAGCAGGTCCGGATATAATTATACATATTGAAGTATCAGCATTGACAAGATAATTCCTAAGAGGTTCTAACTCTGCATTATAACTACAAGGATCTATAAAGAAATAATTGCTCATAAATTAGCACCATATTTATTCATTATAGCCTTCTCAACTTCAGATAGTTCAATTCCGTTAGCCAAAGCATCCTGCATTAACCTCTGTGCTCTATCACCAGGCGTACGAGGGATAAAACCTGAGATGTGGGTTGATGAGTTAATCTCATTTCTTAAATTTGTTGCATTATCTAACACTTTGTTTGCATTGGCACACAGGTTAGGATCAATCGTGAAAAATAACATTGTTCTAATATCTCCATTAGCATTTCCACATTTTTCATCTAAAAAAGCTCCTGCCATTAATTCAACAATTAGCGATATTGCACTGCCTTTGTAACCGCCAAAAGTTACAAGTGCTCCTTTTAATGCCTCATTAGGATCGGTTGTAAATTCCCCATTATTATTAATCGCAACATTATTAGGAATCTCAATTCCTTGTTCTGCTGCTTGTTTTATTCTCGCAGCCGCAATATTAGTTGTAGACATATCAATTACTATTGGATAATCGTCTGTAGGAAAAGCAAAACCAATAGGATTGGTTCCAAAAACAGCTTCACTGCTACCATAAGGGGCAACTTTACTTTTTGCAACCGAAGTATCAAATGCAATAAGCTTATGATGTTTTGCTGCATACCAAACTGGATAGCCAGCAGTAATGAACGGTGAAGGATTCTTTACAGCGACCAAAGAAAAACCATATTCTAAAGTTTTATTTATCGATATATCCATTGCTTTTTTTGCGACTACCGGCCCAATACCATTGCATCCATCAATAAACGCAAATTGGTTAGATTCTTTTATAACAAGTATTCCTTCATCGGTTTTTTGAACTCTCTTTACCATTGAAGGAAGCATAGGTATTCCGTGTGACTTTTTACCGCGTATTTGAGCGAATATAATCTCATCAGCAACTATAGATGCATTAATGGAAGATGCACCGTTTTTTCTTAAAATCTCCTCAATAATCGAGTGTAATAAATCAGTTTTAATAATCATAATTATTCTCCTAACTCCCAGTATATTGAATATGTACTGCCAATTTTTGGATAGCGAACTGATAGTTTAACTTCTTTTTCTTTGAAAAGAGTTTCATTAACTTGTAAGAAATGTTTTATCCTTTCTGTTTCCTCATTATCGACACAGTCTTGAGAATAAATTCTGCCGTTATAAACTGTAACATTGAAGTTTTTAGCAACTGAACCATCTTCAAAAGATAATTTCATTTCTAATAATTCTGTATGACTATTTACAAAAAAATGATGTTCTATTCTATCATCAATGAAAGGGTAGTTCGGCAATCTTGACATGTTTTTTAGTATTTCCTTAGGCGCCGGAAAAAACTGAGGAAATTCTACAATGAATCCGTACTTTATTTCCTCGTGTTCCGTTAAGGCTCTTGAAAATTGAAAATTCCAAGTATACTTTTTTTCGTTGCCATCTACGTCAATTACCGATAGATCATTTCCGTTACCACAAAAAATATTTATCTGAGGTTCTGCTCCTTGTATAGTTGCATCCCAACAAGGCGAATACTGAGTATATATTGAATGTCTAACGTCTTTCAGACCATTTCTTAAGCTCTCAATCTTAACTTCGGTTCTATACTCTACTTTCCCGTTTTTTCTTATATTAACTTGATGGTTTAAATAGTTTCTTTTATATGCATTAGGCGGGTTCCTTACATCTTCTATCTTGGATTTTAATGAGTTTAAAACAGCCACAACATTAAGATCGTTAATTTCAGATTTGTCTAAGTGTCGCAAATTGCAATAGCAAGTTGAAACAATTTTTTAGTCTGTAGTAGATTGCCGCGAGTTTTTCGAGGAAGGAGCGTAGCGACGAGCGAGGAAAACTCGCGGCGGCTCGGCTCATGCTGCCCTGTAAATTCTATTAAGTTC
>JAFUGH010000022.1 GCA_017469465.1 Clostridia bacterium
AATTATATCATTTTCTTAAACTTAATTAAAGATTGATTTTGTAATGAACTATTATGGTTTGTGGTTTGAATAACCATATTTTTAGTCTTGGAAAATAGGATTTTTATAAAAACAAGTTAACAACCGATAACTAATAATTATAGGAGGTTAATATGGACAACTATACTATTTACCCTAAACAATTAAGAAAACAGATAATACCAGTTGAAAAGAATCGGTGTTTTTTTCTAATGCCTTTTAGCAAAGAGTTTAATATCATTTATGGAACAATAAAACAAGCACTAAATGATGCTGAATTTATATGTAATCGAGCTGACGAGATTCTGGGGTCTACTCCTATAATAACTAAAATACTGACTGAAATAATGAAATCTCAATATATAATAGTTGATATTACGAATAGTAATCCTAATGTTTTTTATGAGTTAGGAATATCACATTCCATAAAAGATGCACGAAATGTTCTTTTGTTAAAGCAGAAAAACTATAAAGTTCCGTTTGATATTAGCCACCTTACTTATACTGAATATGATTCTAATAATTTAAAATACCTAACTTCTATTATTCTTAATTTTTTAGAAAATAGCCGGGAAAAGAATTCATTTTATGATGCATTATGTAGAAATGGGATAATCAACTATATAGATGAAAATAACAACGAAAATATAGAGATGATCATTCAAGCGCTTTCTGATAAAACCATTCTATGTATTACTGAAACGCTTAATAATGAATTTACTGGAACTGCAGAGCAGACAATAAGCACTATACAGGAGTTAAATAGCTATGTTCAAAGAATGATTAATGATGAAGATGATAAAAGGAACATCTTAATAATTGATATATTCTATTCATTTATTGCTAATTCAAATTCTTCATCGTTTATAAAAGGAATCGTTGAACATTTATTGGCAGACTATTATACTTGTTTAAACATTTCTCCTAAAACAGAACTAGAATTAAAAACTAGATTGGCTTTAAAGCTGGTTAAAACCGAAAAATATATGGATTTGGCTTTATCTTGGATACTAAATTACTTTTCCAGATCAAAAACCGCCACCATTGATTTAAATAGATATAATGTTGAAAGCTTTTTAATGCAATCTGACTCTTCAATTGTAAATGAAGCAATTATTAGCAGATTATGCGACAGTGACTGTTATGTAAGAGAACATATGTCAGATATAATTGGTGAAAAAAGATTGGTTGATGCAGCGGATTTATTATATTTACAATTATCAAAAGAACAGAATTTCTTTACGGCACAAAGTATGATTGAAGCCATCGGAAAAATCAATCAACCTGGTGGAATAGAGGCTGTTGAAGAATGGGTTAATAATAACAAAAAAGAAATAATTAGAACTAATCAACTTTTTGTTCTTAAGCATGCGTATTTTGCAATATGCAAATTGGACAACACCCATGAAAAAAGTCACATAGAAAGATTCAACAAGGAATTCTCGGAGGTTTTAAAAGACTACTATATTATATAAACAAGCGTTTGATTCGATTAATATCCAAATACTCTATTGTATCCTCAATTGAGAATTTTTCTGAATAAAGTTTAAAAAACATAATCAGATATTCTTTTTGTGCTAAAATTGAATTCTCATTTTGGCACAACATATTAATCATAGAAGTAATCGCTCTATCTAAATATGCTTTATAATACCTTTCGTTTTTACTCCATAATTGTAATTCTAATAAATAATTCTTTAAATAAACAAAAGAGTCAATTAGATCAATAATATGTTTTTTTGAAAAGTCTTTTGTTATAGAACCATTCCTTTGTGAATAATGATAATTAACTGAAGGAACAATCATAATGCTTTTTGCAAACAACATAACTTGAAAACTAAATATATCATCCTCCCAATAAGAATTTTTTAAAAACTCTATGCTGTTGTTTTTTATAACCGAAGCTCTGTATATTTTGTTCCACACAACCGGACTGATTTTATAATTATTCCCTCCATAATTAGAAAGTAGTTTTATTGCCATATCTGAATCCATTTGATTTCGGTATTTATAATTATATCTGTATTCGGAAGAAACCCAATTTGAATATTCATTTTTGATTCCGCATATTGCTACATCCGCATCACTCTTTTCAATAGCTTTTATTAGTTCAGAATATAGATCTAAATCAATCCAGTCATCGCTGTCAACAAATGTGATGTACTCTCCAGTAGAATGGCAAATACCAATGTTTCGCGCATTTCCAAGCCCTTGATTATTGCACAAATCAATAATAACAATGTTGCTTCTTCCCTTGTAATTGTCTATATACTTGTAACTATCATCTGTGGAACCGTCATTTATTATAATTATCTCTATGTTTTTATAACTTTGATTTATCAATGTATCTAAACAATTCTTAACTAAATAACCCACATTAAATACAGGTACAATAATGCTTAGTTTAAGCATATAATCACTTCCCTTATGTTCCAAAAAAATCATTAGTCAAATCTATCATTCTCTCTTTAGAAACATAAATAGTATTGTCTATTAGATTTATTGGAACTGCAAAACAATACTTTGACTTTCCATATTTCTTAGCTATCATTTTATAATTATTAGTAAAAAATTCTATGCCTTTTAAAGTGCCATTTGCCATACATCCAAAAATGACGTGAGTTGAATACTCTATGCCATTTTTTTCATCATTTGGAATTCGAATTATTATAGCGTAGTCTCTTTCATTCTCAATAATATTCAATTCCGTCCTGCCAACAATAAATTTCCGAGTGTTATCTTTTGAATATTTAAGTTGCTTTGAGTTTAAATCCAGTCCTTTATGTGTTTTTTCATCAGATTCCGGAGTCCAAAACTCAAACTGATAGTTGTGTCCTACAAATAATGCATTGACATGAATATTAGCGGCTGGACCTCCAATGTGTATTATATTTTTACCTATAAGCGAACCCGAATTCAAAACAATTCTATAGTTAACTTTGTACATCATATTATTTAGCATTTGAAACGCTTGCATTGATGCATTTGTAATTACTTCTTTGGCATTGCTGCTTGAATCACGATAAACTGTTTGTGTTATAATACATTCTTTGTTCTTAAAATTAAGAACAGTTTTGATATGTCGCTTGTCTATAAAAAAATCGTGAAATCTTTTTATTGATTGCGCAAGAACTATAACGGTTGATACTCCGCCAATAAAATCAGTTATTAGATTTAAAATCATAAAGCACCTCAAATTAAGAATGATAATTATTAGTTATCGGTTG
>JAFUGH010000066.1 GCA_017469465.1 Clostridia bacterium
ACTAGCCGGAAAAGTTTTTATTGATGGAAAAGATATTTATGAATTGAATGATGATAAACTTGCTATTTTTAGGAGAAGACAAGTGGGGTTAATATATCAATTTTATAATTTGATTCCCATTTTAAATGTAGAAGAAAATATCATACTACCTCTATCACTTGATAACAGAGAGGTTAATAAAGAAAAATTGGAAAATATGTTAAAACTTTTGGGCTTACAAAATAGAAGAAATCACCTTCCAAACGAATTATCTGGCGGACAACAGCAAAGAACAAGTATTGGGAGAGCATTAATCACAAACCCTACATTGATACTTGCAGACGAACCAACAGGAAATTTAGATTCAAAGTCAAGTGATGAAATAGTTGCCATTTTAAAGAAATCAAATAAAGATTTAAAACAGACAATTATTATGATAACGCATAATATGGAAATTGCTAAAATTGCTGACAGAATTATTAAAATTGAAGATGGAAAAATTGTTAAGGAGGTATAGAAATGGACTTGCTTAACAAATTGACAATCAAGAATTTGAAATTAAATAAAAAAAGAACAATCGTAACCGTTATAGGGATAATGCTATCAGTTTCACTTATAACAGCAGTTGCATCAATGTATTCAAGTGGAATTCAATCATTGATAAACTTTGAAACTCGTGAAAAGGGAAATTTTCATGTTGCCTATTATAATGTTCCGATTAGTGAAATTAGTACATTTAGAAATAATAGAAAAATAGAAACAATTAACCTAACACAGAATATAGGCTATGCAAAAATAGATTCTCAAAACGAATATAAACCATATAGCTACATAAAGGCACTTACGGATATATCGTTTGAAAACTTATCTATTAAATTGGTAGAAGGAAGATTGCCACAAAATGAGAATGAAATAGTAATTCCTACACATCTAAAAACAAATGGTAGAGTATTTTTAAATGTTGGAGATACAATTACTTTAAATGTTGGAAAAAGAGTAGGTAATGATGGATATGAATTAAATCAATTTAATCCATTTAGGCCTAGTGATATGAAAGAAACGATTGATGGTGACACTAATATTTTGGAAGAAACAAGTCAAGAAAATATAGTTGATTCTGTTTCTAACACCTATACAATAGTAGGTATTATTGAAAGACCTGCATCAAATATTGAACCCTATTCTGCACCTGGATATACTTTTATCACATATATTGATGAGAGCAAACTAAATGGAAATGTTGATGTTTATGCGAGATATACTAAAGAGGGAATCAAAGAAAGTCAAGTCATTACTGCTAATATTTTAGGGGTAAATGAGGAATTATTTAAAAAGGTTAATACAGATGGCTCTAAACCAACGGATGATGAATTAAAACAATATAGTTTAGAAATGGGAAAAGCAAAGTACCAGATTGATGTTAATTCATATTTGATAGGACTAGAAACTAATCCATTAGGAATTAGTAGTGTTGGTGGACTTTCAGCAGTGATTGGCATAGTAATAGGAATTATAGTATTTACTTCTGTATTTTGTATCAAAAATAGTTTTGATATTTCAATAACAGAAAAGACAAAGCAATATGGAATGCTAAGAAGTGTAGGAGCAACCAAAAAGCAAATCAAGAAAAATGTGTTTTATGAGGCAACGGCTTTAGGATTGATAGGAATACCATTAGGAATATTACTAGGACTTTTAGCATCGTTTACATTAATCATCATAAGTAATCATTATTTGTCTGGTTCATTTGCAACAGGACTTGTATTAGAATTTTCATTTTCTTATATAGCAATACTTGTTGCTATATTATTAGGGATTATCACAATATATTTTTCAGCATTTAGAAGTGCCAAAAGAGCGTCTACAGTATCTCCTATCGATTCCATCAGGAACAGTAGTGATATTAAACTAAAATCTAAAAAGGTGAAATCTCCTAAAATGATTAAGAAGATATTTGGCATTGGTGGAGAAATTTCATATAAAAATTTAAAGAGAAATAGGAAAAAATATCGAACTACTGTCATTTCTATTGTGGTTTCAGCATTTGTATTTATTGCATTGTCTAGCTTTATGAGTATGGCTTTTGATGCAGTAGAGAATGAACTACAAGTGTCAGATTATAACATCATGCTATCATCTAGCTCAATTTATGATTCTAGTGAAGAGATATATAGTAAATTTATCGATACAACAAAATTAGATAATATTGAAGATTATACAATATTAAGACTAGTAGGATTTCAATATAAAAATAGAAGATTAAATCCAGAATATATCAAATGGTTGAATTTGAAACTAGATGATAAAGTAGAAGAGGAATCAAATTGGTATTTCAATATTTATACATTAGGAAAAGAACAATATGAAAAATATATAAAGACACTTGGATTAAACTATAATGAGATAAAAGATAAAGCAATCTTAATGGATTATTCAAATGTGGGAAGATATACTAAAAATGGAGAAAAAATAGAACATAAAATCATGAGAATTTATGATTATCAAGTAGGAGAAAAAATAGATGGAAATTTAAGTGATGATAAGCCACTAACAATAGAAATTGGATATGTAACCGATGCTGTACCATTTGGGCTAAAAAATATGGGAGAGCAGTATTTAATTGTTAGTGAGGAATTTTATAACCAAATAGCATCTGCAAAGATGTCAAAAAGCTTACAAATATTCTATAAGTCTAAT
>JAFUGH010000023.1 GCA_017469465.1 Clostridia bacterium
CGGCGAACAGCGTTCGCCATAAAACAAAAATTTATTAACTCTTGAAAAATATGTCACTTTTCGAGCGACTCGAGCGAGCGTAGTGGCGAAGCCCCAACGGAGCGAGACTCGAACTTTCGCGGAGAAAAGTTATATATTTTTCAAGAGTAACAATTAATTATGAAAAATGATTTACTCAGACAAATTGTAGTTTACTTTATTGGATCTGCAAAACGAGCTGAATGAGCATGACATATTGCAAGTGCCATGGCGTCTGTAGTATCATCCAATTTTGGTACTTTATCTAATTTTAAAACAGCTTTCACCATTGCTTGCACTTGTTTTTTGTCTGCCCTTCCATAACCAGTTACAGATTGCTTAACTTGAAGTGGTGTATATTCATAGATTGGAGTTTGTGTTTTTGATGCCGCAATTAGTACAGCACCTCTTCCCTGCGCAACTCCAATAGCAGTTGTCGTGTTTGTATTGAAAAACAATTCTTCGATTGAAATAGCATCTGGTTTGTATTCATCAATCAAACTCATCATATCATCATATATTTTTTGCAATCTATTTGGAAATGGCGTTCCTGCTTTTGTTTCAATTGCCCCACTCTTTATTAAATTAAAATGATTTCCTTGATAATCAATAACTCCAAAACCTGTTATTGCATATCCCGGATCTATTCCTATTATCCTCATTTTTTCACCCATCTTATGTCGAACATATTCTATATTTTGTTTATTCAATTTCTATATTTTTATTTGTCAATGTCCCCGATATAGAATTGCCATCGCGATGCTCCATGCTTGAGCTAATGCTCCATTAGGACGTCTTGGTTCATCCGCATCATATATTTCGCATATATTTCCAATACATCCTTCTTTCAACATTTCTTCAATATTCGGTTCTAATTTTGGTGTTCTTCTAATCTTATAACATGCTTCTAAATATCCCATAAATAGCCATGGCCATACTGTTCCTTGATGATAACTAGAATCCCTAGAAAAAGAATCACCTTCATACCTTGACTTATAATCATCATCATCAGCGCTTAACGTTTTTAATCCTTTGTTGGTTAACAGTTTTTCTTCAATAAGTTCTAATAATTCATTAGCCTTTTCATTATCAACTATTGGAAAACTAAGCGATACAGCAAAGACTTGGTTCGGCCTTACCTTTTTACTTTCTGGCTCTATTGTATCGTAAAGACCACGTGCTGCATAGAACTTTTTAAATGACTCCCTAACTTTTTCTAATTCCACTATATCAAAATCAATATTCAAAATTGTAGAGAAGCTACGCATAATGTTTAAAGCATTATACCAAAGTGAATTTACTTCAACAGCTTTTCCGAACCTTGGTGTTGGTATAAAACTGCCTATTTTAGCATCCATCCACGTAAGCTGAGTTGTATTATCACCAGCAGTAATTAATCCATCTTTGTCCATTTTTATACCGAACTTTGTACCTTTCTTGTACGCTTCAATTATTTCGATCATCTTAGGATATAACTCTTTTATGAAATCTTTGTCATTTGTATACTGATAATATTTATACATTGCATCAATGTACCATAAAGAAGCGTCTACACTATTATAGCTTTGGCCTCCATTTTCATCAATCAGATTTGGAACTAACCCATCTTTTATATGTTTAGAAAATGATTTCAAAATTCCTTTTGCATCATTAAACCTATTTGTTTTTAATAATAGTCCTTCAAAAGCAATAAACGTGTCTCTTCCCCAATCACTAAACCATGGATATCCTGCAATAATTGTTTTACCATAATTTTTTTCTATAATGAAGTTATCTGCGGCTGTAACAAGAGTTTTTTCTAGATTAGATTGTGCTCCATAAATTTTACACCATTTCTCCAGTCTAGTTTCTTCACTTTTTATTATCTGAAGAGCATTGGATTTCATATTAAATTCTAATTTATCATTCACTGAAGCGACAAACTCGATTACTTTCTCTTCATTTTTTTCAATTTCTATTTCAAAATACCCAGGCATAAAATGACTTTCAGTACACTCAAATCCTCTTGCCTTTTCTTCTCGATAAAACATGTTTTGATAATATGTGTTATAATACTCAAAATAGTTCCCCTCTGAAACTTTCATGAACAAATTATTTTTAGAATTCAAACCTACTTTTACAATACTATCTTTTTTCTCTTGATTTAAATAAAATGTACTTTTAACTTGATGAATATTTCTAAAATTTACTATTGGAGATAACTTCAATTTTACATTGTTGTTATTAGATTTTACAATGTATGTAATTGCCACCTTGTTTTCTCCATGTGCCATAGCAATTTTTTTTAACACTTCAACACCATGAATATTATAATAAAACTCTGGCAAAAATTCTTTTACAAAAGACTGTTCAAATTTATAGCCTTTTTCCAAATAGTTTGGACATTCATTAGTTGAAAAACTATATACGCTTTTGTTGATTTCTATTTCTTCATTTATTTTTGAAAGTACCATGTATCTTTCAAAATTTTCTCCTAAAGCAGCAACGAGTAAAGCATGATACTTTCTTGTATTCATCCCATTAATAGTGCTCATGGCATAACCACCTATTCCGATTGGTGACAAGCCATTCTTTTTTATATCTATTTTCAAAATTCTCTTCCTTTGTAATTATCATAGAATTTGAACTCCTTTTCAATATATCATACAAATACCTACAACTCTATGCCGCGCATCATACACTTACAATTTAAATATACATTGAATTAACATTCAATGTATATTTTATAGAACTACTTTTTCTTGTTTGGAATGACCTTAACATCTCTAAACAGTACATTTTTCTTTTTGCCATTCGAATTCATATTTTTTAATTTATTTTTCATGCTATAGTATTCAAGGGCTTGTTCGTTATCAGATATATCAAGACTTGCTATCATAATACTAATAATTGCCTTAGCAAGTTTTAGCGAATCATGCCTAATTTTTCCGTTTTTATCTACTATAGACATATCTTCAACTGCCAACCTAACTCCTGTATTTTTGATTCTTGTTTTATCAATTTCTATTACATCAGAATTCTTTTTGTTGTACATTCTTATATATTCTGGCATTATATCGCTATCACTTGCAATACAGTAATCTATAATTCCTTTACCTGCATGTTCATGTAAAGCATTAATATGATCAGATAAAGAATAGCC
The DNA here is from genome assembly GCA_017469465.1 of Clostridia bacterium. Classification (GTDB taxonomy): domain Bacteria; phylum Bacillota; class Clostridia; order TANB77; family UBA1234; genus UBA1234. The sequence goes on from JAFUGH010000023.1 coordinate 3,161, forward strand.
GTCAGTTTGACCAGCTTCTGTCATAATATTCGACACAAACACTTTCACAGCTTTACTTTTCTTTATTTCATCTGCAATTTCTTTAATTAATAAAATTGGTATAATACCTGTATAAAGACTTCCTGGACCAATAATAATTAAATCTGCTTCTTTAATACTTTTAATGACACCAGGTGCAGGTGCACATCTTTCAGGAATTAAAAACACTTTTTCGATTGGTAATTTTCTACTTGAGCCTCCCAATAAAATATCTGCTTTTCCATGAATTCGACTTCCATCTGATAAAACTGCACCTAGTGAAGCTTTATCTACAGTTGAAGGTAAAACCCTTCCTGCAATTGCAATAACATCTGATACACCGCTAACCGCTCTAGAAAAATTATTGCTATGATTTGCCATCATTGCATCAAAGATCATTGTTGTCATATCAATTCCTGTTTTGGATTTATAATTCATAAAACTCTCTAACTCATCTTTATCATTTTCGGCAAGTGCAACAATTGCTCTTCTTACCTCTGCAATTTGTGCATTCTTATCTGCTTCATCATCAATCGTTGATACAATTGATGTAATATTATTCGAAAAATGCTTTATTCCTTGAAGTAACGCTTCCATTCCATCGCCTTGCCCAATAACAACCACCTTAATACTTTTATCTAAAGTTTTCTTATCAAATATTAATTTTTTAATATTAAGGTTTCTACTATTGGATGTATTGCCGGCTTCTGCAACAGCTTGAATAATTCTTCTTTGCGTCATAATAAAGCCAGTAACTATTGCAATAATTCCAATAATAAAAAGAAGCATCGTTGTGATAACACTTTGTACATTAAGTTGAGTTGACAATTTCATGTTGGCAATACCATAACTTAGTACAACTGTACCTATCAAAACTAACAGTAACCATCTCTTTATTTTTAGTCCAGAACCGAACCAATCTTTTAAATTATTCATGTATTATTCCTCTCCTATTATTCTAATTTCTGGTTCAAGCATTACTCCATATTCGGCATTAACCTTATCTTGAACATATTTTATTAATGTTAATATCTCTTTTGAAGTTGCATTACCTTTGTTTACAACAAATCCTGAATGCAAATCAGATACCATAGCATCTCCAATTGAAAAACCTTTTAATCCAGCATCTTGTATCAATTTTGCTGCAAAATTATCTTTTGGTCTTTTAAAAGTACTTCCAGCACTTGGTTTATCAATTGGTTGTTTTAATTTTCTTGCTTGTATGTTACTATCCATTTGCATCCTAATTTGCTCTTTATCTCCATGGATTAATCTTAATTTAGCTTCTAAAATAACGTAGTTTTTTCTTTGAAAAATACTACTTCTATATCCAAACTCATGATTCTTTATTGTTAATATATTTCCGACATCATCAGCTACTTGTGTTTCTATAACAATATTTCCTATTTCACCACCATAAGCACCCGCATTCATTACCAGTGCACCACCAAGTGTTCCTGGAATGCCACACGCAAATTCAAGTCCTGATAATTCATTTTGATATGCCACATTAGAAAGTTTGGCAATCATTGTACCTGCATCTGCTATTATGATATTATCTTTCACTTCATAATTATTTGTTGCAATTTTTATAACAATTCCTCTAATTCCACCATCTTTTACTAACAAATTGCTACCATTTCCTATTATCGTTTTTGGAATATCAAGTTTTAATAATTCCAATATTTCTTGTTTTGTCTCAGGTACGACAAAAATATCCGCAGGTCCCCCTGTTTTAAATGTTGTATGCTTACTCATTGGTTCATTCATATAAATGTTTTTTTCATTTGTAATTGCCTTAATTTTTTCTATTAACTCCATTTTAGAATCAACTCCCTCTTCATAGAACAAACAACATATAAGAAAATTAGGATAAATATTTTCCTAGCATTGAAGCTCCAATAATTCCCGCGTCATTCTTTAAAGTTGCAACCTTAAGGTTAAAATCATATGTATATTTATTATAAATTTTTGAAACTACTTTGGATTTCAATTTATACAAAAATATATCCTCATATTCAGATAATCCTCCACCAATTACTAACATTTCAGGATCAAATATGTTAATAATATTTGCTAATCCTTCTGAAAGATTCTCCAAGTATTTTTCAAATACATTTTGTATATTAGAATTTTTTTCTATTAAATAGAATGCTTCTTTCAGATTTTCTGTGCTTGTCATCTTTAAAAGTGCTGTAATAGATGCATATTTTTCAAAGCATCCCCTTCTACCACAGCCACATTCTATCCCATCTTTTTCAATCACAATATGGCCTAGTTCTCCTGCAATGCCTGTACTTCCAGTATATAAATTTCCATTTAAAATAATACCGACTTCCAATACCTGTACCAACAGTCACAAAAACATAATTTGAGAACATTTTTCTATCAATTAATTCGTATTCAGCAATCGTTGCACAATTTGCATCATTAGAAATGAATAATGGAAGCTTCGTATTCAAATAATCCGTTACCTCTAAATCTTTAATTGGCAAGTTACAAGTATAATTAATTAACGTATCTGTAGCAAAACCAGGAATACCAATTCCAACGCTTTCTGCTCTATCTTCATATTTTTCTATAAACTCATTTATTACTTCAAAAGATTGCTCTACATTAAATCTTCCTTTGTCGTAATATAAATCTTTTCTTGCTTCAAACTCTCCATCATCATTTATTAGTCCTATACCAACATGACTTCCGCCTATATCAATTCCTATATTAATAAGAATCACCTCCAAGATTCAATCGTACTAATTAATCTCTTAAGTAATGGACCTCTCTCTTTTGTTACCACCACTGGTTTTGATTCGCTAAAATCTTTATCTGCTTTTTGGATGCTATCATCCACTTCTTCTTTATTTTCTATAGTATATTCTTTATCTTTCTCATTTTCATATTTTTGATCATCCTCAGCATTATCAATTACAATATAGTCAACTTGCTCTGGCACAATTTCAATATCTGTATAATACCATTTTAATATTTCTTCGTAATTAAAACCTGCTTCTGCCATTCCCATAGCACCATATTGACTCATACCGACCCCATGACCATAGCCTTTTCCTATCAATACATATTCATTTGTATCTTCATCATATTCTAAATCAAACCATGTACTTTTTAAAAATGTGTTACCAAGTTTTGCTCTAATATTACTTTTTTCATAAACTTGACCACCAACTTTTAATTTTGTTACCCTACCATTTTCAGAACGTTCTAATATTTTTATTTCGCCATATTTATCTGCCGAAATTCTGATTTCCCATTCTGATTTTCCATCTATGTATGGTTCATATGGATCTTTCACTCCTCTAGCATAAGGAAGTTTGGCATACCAAACATCTTCAGAAGATTCCGTATGACCACCACTCGTTGAGAAAAAATATGCACTAATTACTTCATCATCATAAGTCATTACCTGACTAGAAGTAGTGTCAACAGCCTGTTTTACGATATCTTTAACTTCTCCTGTTTTATATACTTGATCACTAGTAGTTGCAGTCAAATCATAACCGTCATACTTCGAATGATTAATACTATAAACAGCATAACTTCTTGAAGCAACAGCCTGAGCTTTTAAAGCTTCTATCCCAACTTGTTTATATTTTCCTTGTGTTTGATAACTAGTTCCCATTTCACTACTAACTACACCATATAAATACTCGTCTAACCCTATTTCAATTATCTCTCCATCATTTAATTTAATTCTAACAGTTTCTGGCACTTTTACTTTTGATTTTGCAAAAGAAATAGAGCACATCATCAGCATCATGTTAATTAGTAGTAATATTTTTATTATATTCTTCATTCGTATAATTTCCTTTCATAATAACTTTACTACATTATACCATATTCCTTCCTTAAGTCAAATTGAGGATGTATTAAATTAAAAAAATCATAATACATCCTCAAATAAATCTATTAAACATTAAATCTAAATAATACTACATCTCCATCTTGCATAATGTATTCTTTTCCTTCAATTCTAATTAATCCTTTTTCCCTCGCCTTTGCAAGTGAGCCACATTCAATTAATTCCTTATAATTAATTACTTCTGCTTTAATGAAACCTCTTTCAATATCTGAATGAATTTTTCCTGCAGCTTGAGGTGCTTTAGTGCCAATCTTGATTGTCCATGCTCTTACTTCAGGTTCTCCTGCAGTTAAGAAAGACATCAATCCTAACAATTTGTAACTAGCTTTAATTAATTTATCTAAACCAGATTCATCTATTCCAAGTAATTCTAGCATCTCTGACTTTTCATCATCTTCTAATGTTGCTAATTCTTCCTCTACTTTCACACATAGTGGTATCACTTGATTGTTAGTTTTGCTAGCATACTCTCTTAATGCCGCAACATTTTTATCTGAATCAATATTTTTTAGTTGCTCTTCAGATACATTTGCAACATACATCATTGGTTTACTCGTTAATAAATATAAATCACTTAATTGTTCTTTTTCTTCGTCTGTAAGTTCAACACTACTTGCTAACTGATTTGCTTCAAGTGCACTTTTTAGCTTACTAAGTCCATCTACAGCCGCTTGATTTTTCTTGTCTGCTCTCGCCATTTTTAGGGCTTTATCCATTCTTTTATCAATTGCCTCTAAATCTGCAAAAATTAATTCTAAATTAATAGTTTCAATATCTCTTATCGGATCAATACTTCCATCAACATGAACAATATTGGGATCTTCAAAGCATCTAACAACTTGCACAATTGCGTCAACTTCTCTAATATGAGACAAAAACTTGTTTCCTAGACCTTCTCCCTTGGAAGCACCTTTTACCAAACCAGCAATATCAACAAATTTTACAATTGCATGTGTAATTTTCTCTGGATTATATAATTTAGCAAGTTCATATAATCTATCATCTGGAACAGGAACAATTCCAACATTAGGTTCAATAGTACAAAATGGATAATTTGCACACTCTGCTCCCGCTTTCGTTATTGCATTAAACATAGTACTTTTTCCTACATTAGGCAATCCAACAATACCAATTTCCATCTATATCCATCCTTTCAATTTTTCATTTGCTCTAAGCCGTAAAAATTTACTAAAATAACCATTAATAGTTATAGCACAAATATTTTAAAAAAGCAAATTACAATTTGTCGGTTAGGCCATTGGGGACGGAGACGGAGGATTTTCGACCAATAGGGACGGAGGATTTTGGCTGAATGCACAATGGGTGCACAATGGAAACGTCCATTAAATGTGCATTCAG
>JAFUGH010000067.1 GCA_017469465.1 Clostridia bacterium
TGAATGCACAATGGGTGCACAATGGGGACGTCCATTAAATGTGCATTCAGCCAAAATCCTCCGTCCCTATTGGTCGAAAAAAAGCCAAAATCCTCCGTCCCTATTGGTCGAAAATCCTCCGTCTCCGTCCCCAATGACCTAACCGACAAATTGTAATTTATATAAATTATATTATATTCTCTTTAAAAAAAAAAGAATATATAGTAGAATATATTTGTTTAATTTTAAAGAAAAAGGATGAATTTTATGATACATTATATTGAAAGTAACCAATTAATGAATGAAGTCTTAAAATCTCAAAAATTAGTGATAGTTGAATTTTATATACCAAACAGTAAACCTTGTGAAATACAACATGAGATTTTACGTAAATTAGAAAAAGAATTTGAAAATGAAATTGAAGTTTTCAAAATAGATATTACAGAATCGCAAGAAAGTATAATGATATATAACATTTCTGCATATCCTTCCCTCATTTTTTTCAAAGATAATTCCGAAATCGAGAGAAAAGTGGGAGTTTTAGATGAAAATACTATCTCAAATTTAATACACGAACTAAAATAACAAAAGAAATCATTAATAAATGTACTTTTGTTGAATAAACGAAAAAAATAAAAAAATCGGTTGCTAAATCAAGCAGCCGACTTTTTTAATTCAAACCAAAAATTAACTCCATCCTTTATGTTATTTACTCCATATCCTGTTCCATGTTGAGTCATTATTGCACGAACAAGTGATAAACCTATTCCAGAACCTCCAGCACTTCTCGTTCTAGAATTATCCACCTTATAAAACCTTACCCAAATTCTTGATAAATCTTCTATGTCTATATTCTTACCTGAGTTAGTGACATTAACTCTTACTAGATTATTTTCTCTTTCTTCAACCAATATTTTTATTTTTCTTTCACCATCAATATTTTTTACTGCATTATTTAAATAATTTGTAACAACCTGTTCTATTCTAAACATATCTCCTAAGACTTCAAAATGTTTTGAATTATCAAATTCCAAAGAAATATTTTTCTCATTCAATAATAATTCATTTTTCTTTGTGATAGATGATACTAAATTTGTAATATCGAATTTCTCAAGATGTAATTCATTTTTTCCATATTCAAGATTAGTAAGATCTAATAATCCCCTTGTTAGCTCACTCATTTTGTTCGCTTCATCTAAAATTACATCTATATAATATTTTCTATCTTCTTCATCAGTTACAACATTATCTACTAGTCCTTCTGCGTATCCTTGAATCAAAGCAATTGGTGTTTTTAATTCATGAGAAACATCTGATATAAATTGGCTTCTCATTTCTGAAATCTTTGAAGTTTCCTCAATGTCTTTTTCAAGTTCTATATTTGCCTCTTTCAGTTCCTGAATTTTATTTTCTAAACTTTCTGATAGTGAATTAATGCTATTTCCTAGCATACCAATTTCATCATTTGTGGTGACTTTATATTTTTCACTAAAATCTAAATTCGACATTCTTTTCGTCATTTCATTCAATTCACGAATTGGATGAGTAAAACTACGAGAAATAAAGTATGATAAAATACCACTACAAAATAATAAAATAACAATTACAATCAACAAAAAAGAATTTGATATATTAATGCTTTCTTTTACAAATTCTAGTGGTGACCTTAAATAAATGAAGTTACCATTTTCCAACTTTCCAACTAAAAGTAGAAAATCCGAATTCAAAAAATTATCATGATATCTCCTAACAATATACTGATTATCATCCGTAAGCATGTTCTCTACTTTTTCATTTTCAAAAGAAGGTCTATTCATCCAAAAAACTTTTTTATTATTACTATAATCTATAGAATAGTCTTTAGAAGTAACATATATATTAGAGCCATCACTATTCTTAATTACTAAGTCTATACTTCTATTCGTTTCCAGCTTTTCGAATTGTGCAGTCAAAGCTTCGATGCTATCGTCATTTGATGTATATAGTTCATTAATTCCATTATAAAAATTGATAATGTTTTTTTCCTTTTTCCTTAAATAAAAGCCTTCCAATAAAGTGCTATTAAATAATAATATTAGACCAGCTATAGAAGAAACTAATAAAGCAAATATTAGGAAAAGTTTGGTATTCAATGACATCCTCATTTTTTTCACCTACACTTCAAATTTATATCCAAGTCCACGAACTGTTTCAATATGATTTCCTTTTTTGCCAAGTTTTTTTCTTAATTTTTTTATATGACTATCAATTGTTCTAGAATCTCCATAATAATCATAATTCCAAACATTATTTAATATCTTTTCTCTTGAAAGAGCTACACCGGGATTAGCCATCAAGAATTCTAAAAGTTCAAATTCTTTCATACTTAAGTCCGCACTTTTTCCATCAATTGTTACAACATGCGCTGTTTTATCTATTACAATTCCATCATAATTAAGATTTTCTTCTTCTTCAGGATAGCATCTACTTAAAATCGCCTCTACTCTTGCAACTAAAATTTTAGGACTGAAAGGTTTCGAAATATATTCATCAACACCAAGTTCAAAGCCGAATAGTTCATCTTGCTCCTCTCCACGAGCTGTGAGCATAATTACGGGAACTTTTGAAGTCTTTCTAATTTCACGAAGTGTTGACCAACCATCTAAAACCGGCATCATAACATCTAAAAGTACCAATGCAATTTTTTCATTACTTTTAAATATATCTAATGCAATTTGACCATTTTCTGCCTCGATAATTTCATAACCTCCTGCATTTAAGAAATCTTTTAAAAGTTTTCTCATCCTAGCTTCATCATCTACAATAAGTATTTTTTTATTTCCCATAAAACTCTCTCCTTTTATCATAAAACAATTATTTCCTTAATCTCATTTTTTATCATCTTGAAAATATTATACAATATAATTGTGCACTTTTGGTGAAAATTTTTTAAAAAAATGGTTACTTCTAAATTATTTAATGTTACAATATAGTTTATATTGGAGGTAAGATATTATGGATAATCGTCCTATTGGTATGTTTGATTCAGGCGTTGGGGGAATAACCGTTCTGAAAGAATACTTAAAACTAATGCCAAATGAAAACTATATCTATTACGCAGATACAAAGCATTTGCCTTACGGAAATAAAACAAAGGAACAAATTATATCTTATTCTGAGAAAATCGTAGACTATTTTATTTCTAAAAACGTCAAAGCAATTGTTATCGCTTGCGGCACTGCAAGTAGTCTCGCTTATGAGTCTTTAATTTCAAAATATGATGTACCTATATTGGATATTATTTCTCCTGTAGCTGAAAATTTGAGTATTTCAAAAGTTGGATTAATTGCAACACAAGGTTCTATAAATAGTCATGTTTGGGAAAATAAAATTCACCACTTTAATCCTAATATAAACATATATTCAAAAGCATGTCCAAAATTAGTACCTCTAGCTGAGAAAAATCTAAATAATTCTCTTTTTAGTAAAATAGTTTTGAAAAAATATCTAAAAGATTTAAAAGCATATGATATAGAGGCATTAATTTTACGGATGTACACACTACCCTTTATTTATTAAACAAATACAAGGTATTATGGGAAAGAATATTGTCCTCATCAATATTGGCACATATTCAGCTAAAAAATTTCATAATTATTTAACAACTCATTCCCTTGAAACAAATTCTCAAGCAAAAGGAAATATTACTTACGTATCAAGTGGAAATAGCAAGGAATTTTTTAAAAAAATAAAAAGAATGTTCTAACCTAAAATAGAAACTTCAGCACTTTTTGTAATTTAAAAAAACTACTTCAATCACTTCGAAGTAGTTTTTTTTCACAATTTAATCTTATTCAGCTACATAAGGTAATAAAGCAATATGTCTAGCTCTCTTAATTTCTGTAGTTACTTTTCTTTGATGTTTTGCACAAAGACCTGTAACTCTTCTTGGCAATATTTTACCTTTTTCACTAACAAATTTTCTCAATTTATCAGAATCTTTATAATCAATGACTAAAGCCTTGTCTGCACAATACATACAAACTTTTTTCTTAGGTCTTCTGAATTTTGGCATTCCGTCTTCATCATTGTTATTTCTATTGTTAAATTTCTTTGTTCCTTTCTTTTCAGCCATGTTAACTCTTTCCTCCTATCCTTGATTAGTTTATGGCGAATGAGTCCGCCACTACTTAGAATGGTAAGTCATCATCTGTAACTGGAGTAAACTCACTTGGAGCCGTTGCAGGATTGAATGGAGCATCAACCGCAGTATTTGGAGTAGCAAATGGATTAACTTCCGCCTCTCTCTTTGTATCTGCAAAATAAGCTTCTTCTGCAATAACCTCTGTTACATATACTTTCTTTCCATCTTTATCATCATAATTTCTTGTTTGAATTCTTCCGACTACACCAACTTGTTGACCTTTTTTAAAATACTTGCTACAAAACTCTCCTGTTTTATCCCAAGCAACTATATTAATAAAATCGGCTTGTCTTTCTTCCCCTTGTCTTGCAAATCTTCTATTTACTGCAAGAGAAAATGATGCAACTAATGTATTGTTTGTAGTGGTGTATCTAACTTCTGGGTCTCTAGTTAATCTTCCCATTAGGATTACTTTGTTCATATACAGTACCTCCTTTTAGTCTTTTTTGACAATGATGTGCTTAATGATTTCATCTGTGATGTTGTAAACTCTTTCAAGTTCGTCAATAAAGTCTGGGTTGCTACTAAAGTTAATTAGCACATAGTATCCTTCATTTTGTTTTTGGATAGGATAAGCTAATTTTTTCTTTCCCCATTCCTCAGTAGATTCAACTTTGCCATGTTTTGCTACTAAATCTGTTACTTTCTCAATTGTTGACTTAATAGTAGCTTCTTCAAGGTTAGAGTTAATAATAATGATTGTTTCATAATTATTCATGCGTTTACACCTCCTTTTGGACTTATGACCCTATGCTTAAACATAGAGTAAGGCAGTTTCACTGCAAGTAATATAATAACACGAATATTTGTTTTTTGCAAGATTTTTTCAATTTTTTTCAATTTTCCTTCTATTTTTTGCTGTCATTACAAGACCAACAAACAAAGGTAAAGGATTGTTAGGTCTTGATTTAAATTCAATATGAAATTGTGAGGCAATACTGTACTTCATATTTATATTTCTTTCCTCACTTTCATTTATATTATTTTCAATGTGCTTCGAACCATGTTTTTCCCTCTTCTGCAGCTACTTCCAGTGGCACTTGCATTTGAATTACATTTTCCATATTCCTAACCAGTAATTCTTTTACTTGTTCCACTTCTTCTAACTTGGTTTCGATTAGTAATTCATCATGTACTTGTAAAATCAATTTAGATTCTAACTTTTTTTCCACTAATTCTTTTTGTACATTTATCATAGCAATTTTTATGATATCTGCTGCTGTACCTTGTATTGGTGCATTCATTGCAACCCTTTCGCCAAATTGTCTCACATTATAATTGTTAGATTTAATCTCTGGCACATATCTGCGTCTTCCCCATAATGTTTCCACATAACCATTTTCCTTGCATTTCTTAATAGTGCTATCCATATATTCTTTTATTTTAGGATAATGTTTAAAATATTTTTCAATATATTCTTTTGCTTTTTTTCTACTAGTACCAATGTTAGTTGCTAATCCAAAATCGCTAATGCCATATACAATTCCAAAATTAACAGCCTTAGCTTCTGAACGCATTTGTTTGGTGACATTTTCCAATGGAACGCCAAATACTTGACTAGCTGTTATCGCATGTATATCATCACCGGAATTAAAGCCATTAATCATATTTTCATCACCAGAAATATGTGCTAAAACCCTTAACTCAATTTGAGAATAATCTGCATCAAGAAAAGTAAAGCCCTCTTTGGCAATAAACATCTTTCTAAGTTCTCTTCCTAGTTCTGTTCTAATTGGAATGTTTTGCAAGTTGGGTTCTGTACAACTTATTCTTCCTGTAGCAGTAACAGTCTGATTAAACTTTGCATGTATTCTTCCATCCTCAGAAATCAATGGTATAATTCCATCAACATACGTTGCCTTTAATTTATTTAATGTCCTATACTCTAATATTTTATCTATAATTGGATGCTCACCTTTTAACTTTTCAAGTACATCTGCATCTGTAGAATAGCCACTTTTAGTCTTCTTTATGACTGGTAACTTTAGTACTTCGAACAATACCTCTCCTAATTGTTTAGGGGAATTGATATTAAATTCCCTTCCTGCAAATTCATAAATATCTTTGACTAAATCTTCTAACTGAGTGCTTAGTTTTACCCCAAATTCTTCTATCATACTTCTATCTACCAGTACCCCTTCATATTCCATTTCCGCAAGTACCTTCATCAGTGGCATTTCAATCTCATAAAATAGCTTAAATTGATTTTTGGATTTTAATTCTTCCTCATATTTTTCTTTACATAGTAAAATATATAATGCATATTTACAATACTTTTCTTTGTTATCTTCAGATTTTGAAAAATCAAACAATTGTAATTGCTCATTTTCCTTTTCACTTTCTACTACTATTCCTAGGTTTTCTAGTATAATGTCATCTAATCGATAACTGTCCTTTGAAGGATTTAATACATATGAAGCAATGCTCAAATCAAACAGCATATTTTTAGGTAAAATTCCTCTCTTCTTTAACTTTAAATACACAGTCTTTTCTTCGTGTCCTATTTTTACAGCACCACTTTCAAACACTTTTTTTAATTCTTCCTCGCTTGGATTTTCGTTATAATAAACCACATTATGAACGCATATAGCTAAAGCATCATCATAGTAATATGATAATTCTGAAACTTCTTCCATATTTAATTCATTCCAATTTTTTATCACAAGTTCTGGCACTTCTACTTTTGTAATAACCTCTTCCTCAGCTTTCAGTCCAAGTCTTTCAATAAAAGTTTTGAATTGCAATTTTGCAAACAAATGATATAAATCATTATTATTGAAGCTTTTCATTTCTAAATCTTCGATGTCAAAATCCAAGGGTACTTCCAAACAAATTGTCCCAAGTTTCCTTGAAAGGAAAGCTAATTCTTTATTATCGATTAATTTTTCTTTTAATTTTCCCTTAATTCCTTCAAGCTCTTTTCCTTTATCTAAAGCGTCATAGATATAGTCTAATGTTTTATATTTTTGAATTAAAGAATATGCCGTTTTCTCTCCTACACCAGGAACGCCTGGAATATTATCTGAACTATCTCCCATTAGCCCTTTAATTTGTATAAATTCGACTGGATCAATGCCATATTTTTCTCTTACAACACTAGGGGTATAATCTACGCTTTCTGTATTTCCCATTTTAGTTGTTGGAATTCTTACCGTAACATTATCCGTCACAAGTTGTAAATAGTCCCTATCTCCTGTTAGCAGAAGCGCTTCTATCTTCTCTTTTTCTGCCATTTTAGAAAGAGTTCCAATGATATCATCTGCTTCATAGCCTTCCATTTCACATATTTGTATATTCATAGCTCTTAAAATATCTTTGATAATCGGCATTTGCATTCGTAATTCATCTGGCATTCCTTTTCTAGTACCTTTATATTCTTTAAATTTCTCATGTCGAAATGTCGGTGCTTTTAAATCAAAAGCAACACAAACATAATCCGGCTTTTCTTCATTGAGTAATTTCAATAAAATTGTCATAAAGCCAAAAATAGCATTCGTATATATTCCATCTGTTGTCATTAGCATTTTAGAATTCATAATTCCATAAAACGCTCTATTCATGATACTATTTCCATCAATCGCAACTAATTTTTTCATAAAAAACTCCTTCCGTTAGAAAAAATGAAATTTTTTACTCCTGTAACCATTTTTGATAAGCCTCAATTATTGCTGTATTAACCTCTTCTGGCGTTAAGTTGGTCGTATCTAGCACAAAATCATAATTATTCAAGTCTTCTTTATGTATACCATATAATTCATAATATCTTTTATTTTCAAGTTCAAATCTCCTTTGAATATCTGCTTTTTGCTCCTCTATAGTTGCAAAACTTTCACTTTCTTTTCTATCAGGGTCATTAAAAGCTCGTCTAGCAGATTCATCTAAATCAACTGTCAAATAAACTTTGAAAGATTCTGGTACAGAATACCAACCAAGTCTTGCATCAATGATAAATTCATCATGGTCTTTTGCATAATCACTCGCACTTTGTTCTATTTTTCTATCGATTTCAGGATGATCAACAACATATGCATTAAATTCTGTAACACTCATGCCGTGCTCTACCGCAAGCTTTCTAAAATATGTTCCATTTCTATATATTTCATATCCTAAATCTCTTTGCATTAACTTTGTTACTGTCGTCTTTCCACTCCCTAAGTCACCTGCAATACTGATAATTCTTCTTTTCATAACATACCTCCTAGCACTTTCATTTATAGTAATTATAACATATTTATTATTTTTTCAATCATTTTTATATAATTTGTTGACCATATTTTCAAGGAATGATATAAAAGATTTATAAGAAAAATTAGGAGGGGTATTATATGAGTCGTGACAATTATAACGATTTTACTGGTGGTGTTATTGACAATTGGGTTAATCGGAGCGAACGTGAACTAATTTCACTCGTCGCTAAAGATGTAGGTGTTTCAGAACAAGAGCTCGAAAGAAAAATCATTGAAGTAAAGCCAAAGCGGTATAAAAGAGAATTAACTTACTGGCAAGTATTAGGCATTGCGAATGTTATTAAAACTTTGAACTCTTAACGAATTAGTAAATGCAATATGAATCATGAAAACCTTTTTAGAAAACAAAAGACAAAAGAAATGAGATTTCAATTCTTTTGTCTTTTTATTTTGTTTAAATAAATTTTTCTAATTCCTTAATTTGATCACGAATCTTTGCCGCTTCTTCAAATTCCATTTTTTGAGCATGCTCTAGCATTTTATCTGTTAAGCTATTAATTAATTCTTTAACATCTGTGTTCTTATCTATATGATAAGTTTCTTGTGCTTCTTCCACAATCGTTGCTTTAATATCTTCGCGAATATCCTTGTGAATCGTTTGCGGAATAATGCCATGTTCCTCATTATATGCCATCTGAATTTTTCTTCTTCTATTAGTTTCCTTAATCGCTTTCTCCATGGAATCTGTTAACTCATCAGCATACATGATAACTTTACCATTGGCATTTCTTGCAGCACGTCCTATTGTTTGGATTAAAGAACGTTCGCTTCGCAAAAATCCCTCTTTATCCGCATCCAAAATGGCAACGAGAGACACTTCTGGTAAATCCAAACCTTCTCTTAAAAGATTAATTCCAACTAACACATCATACTTTCCTTGGCGTAATTCTTTTAGAATTGTTAATCTATCTAATGTATCAACATCTGAATGCATATAGGTAACCTTGATGTTAATTTCTTTCAGATATGCTGTTAAATCTTCTGCCATTTTCTTCGTAAGTGTTGTAACAAGTACCCTTTCACCTTTCTCTGTTGTCTCTCTTATTTGTTCGATCAAGTCATCCACTTGATTGTCTTGTGGTCTCACTTCAATTTTCGGATCTAGAAGTCCGGTTGGTCGAATGATTTGTTCTGCTACTTGTACTGCATGATTTGCTTCATATTCAGCAGGTGTTGCACTAACAAACACCACCTGGTTGATTTTATTTTCCCACTCTTCAAAAGTAAGTGGTCTATTATCAAATGCAGAAGGAAGCCTAAATCCATAATCAACTAGTGTTGTTTTTCTTGCTCTATCTCCATTATACATTGCCCTAACTTGTGGAATTGTTACATGTGATTCATCTATTATCATTAAATAATCTTTTGGTAAATAGTCTAGAAGTGTATATGGTGCACTTCCAGGAGCACGTCCACTAATATGTCTTGAATAATTTTCTATTCCCTGGCAAAAACCTGTTTCTTTCATCATTTCAATATCGAAATTTGTCCTTTGCTCAATACGTTGTGCCTCAATTAGTTTCTCATTATCCTTAAAATATTTTATCCTTTCTTCTAGCTCTTGCTCAATTGTTATAATTGCTCTTTGCATTTTTTCTTTTGATGTTGCATAGTGTGAATTAGGGAAAATTAGCACATGATTTCTTAAAGCTATTTTTTGTCCTGTTAAAGGATTTATTTCTGAAATTTTTTCAATCTCATCTCCAAAAAATTCCACGCGAATTGCTTTTTCATTTTCATTCGATGGATAGATTTCTACCGTATCCCCCTTTGCCCTAAACTTTCCACGAACAAATTCTAATTCATTTCTATCGTATTGTCTTTCAATTAAAGTTCTAAGTAAATTATCCCTACCAACTGTCATTCCTGGTCTTAAAGAAATAGTAAGTCCACTATAGTCTTCAGGGTCACCTAATCCATATATACAAGAAACACTGGCTACAATAATGACATCCTTTCTTTCAAAAAGTGATGCGGTTGCAGAGTGTCTTAATTTATCTATTTCTTCATTCACAGCAGAATCTTTTTCGATATAGGTATCCGTTTGTGGCATATATGCTTCTGGTTGATAATAATCATAATAAGACACAAAATACTCAACAGCGTTCTCAGGAAAGAACTCTTTGAACTCTGAATATAACTGTCCTGCCAATGTTTTATTATGTGCTAAAATTAACGTCGGCTTTTGAACTTGCTGAATAATATTTGCCATGGTAAACGTTTTACCACTTCCGCGTAACCCCTAAAAGTGTCTGTGCTCTATCTCCTTTTTTAATTCCATCCACTAACTTTGCAATCGCCTCTGGTTGATCTCCCGTCGGCTCAAAGCTAGAATGTAGCTTAAACATAAATTTCACCTCTCGCCCTATTTTACCACACGCTTCTTTCGAAAACAAGCCATTGGCATTACTTACTCATTCGCGCGAAAAGGTGCTCTATTTGTGTGCTATTTATCATCATAAATCCTCATCTGATATGGAGTAGAATATTCATCAAAAAACTCTATTCCAACCGGTAGTCCTATAGTTTTATTTTTAAAAACTTTTTCGGATGAATTTTTTGCTTTAACGAAATCAGTTGCATAAGCTTCATCTTCATAAACATATACACTACACTCCGTACTTTCCAAAGAAAACCTTGAAGAGAAATTTACTGATGGCGTCCTAAATATTCTCTTTTGATTGTTTTTATCTAAATATTCTATATAAAGAACATTGGTCAAATCGCCTTCAGGCGAATACGTTATTGAATCCCAGCCAACAATGTTGCTTTTCTTTGATTTCTTTTATTCTTTTTAATTCTTTCTTATGTAAAAGAATTATTAGATATACAAGAATAATCCAAAATAAGCTACCAAATATTAAGCTAAATATATAATCAAACAAATTAAATTTACCTTCTATTATTGCAGGAAATTCAAAGAACAAAGAGCCTACTAAGAATATAGGAATAAGAATTCTAGGTATTCCCCATTTATCTTCAGATTTATAACATAATTTTTTCATGATTAGTTATCTCCTTTATTAATCTTTTAACATATTATGATTGTATCATAAATTCCACACAATAACCACTATTCAGTTTATATTTATATAATCAAAAACCTACTAAACAATTATGTTTAATAGGTTTTCTCATTTCTATTTGATATTAATATGAAGCTCCACTACGTTAGGGGCATACTTACTGAACTCTGCAATAAATCCTTCTTCAGAATTAATATAATTTTTTAAACTTATTAAAAAATCATACGGATAAATAGGTTCTTGAAAAGGCACAATCAATTCACCAGAAGCACGATACCAATCACATAAACCATATACTTCAATTGTATATCTTTTTCCTATTCTGTCTCCTGCATATATTTCTACTCCATCGAAATCATCCTTTTTGGTTGCTTCATCCAAAATGTTTAAAATTCTTTCAAAAACTTGAAGAATTTCATTGCCAGTACGACTATCTCTAAACTCCCGCATTTTATCAATTCTTCTTCTTCGAACTTCTTGTGCGAACTCCATAAACAATTTCCTCCTTATTAAAGAAAATGAATTCACATAGCAATATTTTTTGCTATCAATATAACATAATCACCATCAATTTACAATAAGTTTTGAGGAAAATGCTTTTTCATTTTTGGTGCATACTAAATTACAATAAGTGGTACCAATATTTCATCATCCATATATCCCGCATGATGAGATTTAAATTCTTTGTCATATTTAGATAAAAGGACTTTGTTAGTTTTGGCTATTGCTAAATAATCTCCCAATGCATCTCTAAAAATTGGATTTTCTTCTCCATCCCCAAATAATTTACTCTCAATTACATCTTTTTTTGTATGCAGGTCATAATATTCTGAAAACTCTTTTTGAAACAACTTTTCAAATTCATCCTTCTTTTCTTCTTTTACAAAGAACGCTGTAGCTCTTGGCTCTATAGCTGTTTCTCTTTCTAAACATTCTAAAATTTTCGGATAATTCTCCAAATGAATATTCTCCACTGGTATATGTCCGTGGTCTGCGACAACAAAAATAACTGTATCTTTTAATTTTGGGGCAAGTCTTTCAACCATAATGTTCCTATAGCGAATCATATCACGAATTTGCTTACAATAAGTTCCCTTTTCGTGCATTGAATGGTCTGGTTCATCATCATACGCGTAGATATATTTCTTTCCTTCCATATTACATAATTTAACAATTCTCTCAAACATTTCATCTACATCTTCATATGCATCATCACCAAATGGAAATAAGCCATATCCTTTATCCTCTCCCCTTAGGTTGATTTCTTCAGTAATACTTCTCGTTTTCATATATTTTGCTTTATAGTTTATAGCTTCTTCCAGTGGTGTTTCTGTTTCATCACCTTTTTCAACACCATAAAAAGCAGTTACAATCTTATCTATCCCTTTTAAATACATGTTCCAACCAAGCATTCCGGTCTCAACAGGATTTAATCCCGTTAATATCGAAGTTGTTGCAGCAACAGTAGTTGCCGGAAATACTGTCGTGATTGGTTTTAGCCTATGTCTAATCAAAAAAGAATCACTTGGAAGAATTTTATCAATAATATTTGAGCCCATTCCATCAAAAAGGATGGTTACTACATTTTTTGGTTTTCTTTCTTCTAAAATTTTATCAATGTAATCTAACGTATTATGCTTATATTCTAAATTAAAATATTTTCTAATAGAACATGCTAAATTGGTTAAACATTCTTGATAATCATTCTTTACTTTCATTTCATCACCTTCCCACACATATTTTATCATTTAAAAACATAGAACACAAGGTATCATTCTTTATCTTGTGTTCTTTTATTTTTTATTTTTAATTCATATTATGAGCACTTAAAATTTATTTTTGATGATTCTTGTAAGTGTCTACCAATCATATTTTTTCAAGAAATTTCTTTTTTCTTTCAAAAGACGAATGTACATATTTGTTCAGCGTCATTTCTATCGTTGCATGGCCTAAAATCTCGCTTAAACTTTTCGTATCCATTCCAACTTCAATACAATTCGTTGCGAAAGTATGTCTTAATATATGAAACTTATAGTGGTTTTTTATTTTACTTTTTCGTAAAATTTTTTTAAAATAATCTCGGTATATCCTTGGTTCAATATGTAGTTCGGAACTTCCTGTCAAAAAAAAATCATCCTCATGATGATCTTTTTCTATTTCTTTCAATATATTATATAACTTATTTGAAATAGGAATATTTCTTATGGATGTTCTTGTCTTTGGTTTATCTATTACTACTTTCGTTTGTTTCAAATCTTCATCATAGATTCTTTGTAATGTATTTCTAATTCTTATTTCTCTTTTTTCTAAATCAATATTGTTCCACTTTAATGCACATATTTCCCCAATACGTAAACCAGTACTTAAACAAATAAAAATTCCAATACTTCTTAAAGAGTTTTCTTTCAAGCAATATACTCTCATTCTATCTTGTTCATTCTTATTTAAAATAATTATTGGTTCTTGTTCTAATTTAGGCACTTTTATTTGTTGTATTTTTATATTGTAACCATAATTCGCATTGGCATACTCTAATATAGATCTTAAAATGATTATAATGTCTCGAACTGTTTTTGTACTCAACTCTTGTGATAATTTTTCTATTAATTCGTTATAGTTTTTCTTCTCCATACTTTCTATTGAATCATCACCGAGTTCACCAATAAGATACTTTTTTATGACATATCGATAATGGGAAAAGGTAGATTCTTTTACTTCTTTTTTCCTATCACGTAGCCACTCTTTTACAACTATGCCAAAAGTTTCCTCTTTTAAATCTTGCTTTTTTTCTTCATTTTTAACTTTATTCATTTTTATCACTCCTTTTCTTTTATGAATTTATCATAAACTTTAGGAAAGAAAAAAAGCCATTCGGCTGAATGACTTTTAATATTATTTCCACCTTTACACCTCCACAATGGGCAGTGCCAAAAACTCCGTCCCCATTGGCATCAATTATATTTCTGTTACAGTTTTTGTGCCACAGCCAGAAAACATCTCCGTGGTGTCTACTCCATCATTTATAATCCATTTGTTTTTATCTACTTTTATAATAGTCAATTTACTATCAATGTAAAACATTCTATTCATCTCTGTTACCCTATTTGTATTAAAACTGGTTAAGTCTAAACTTGTTAAATTTCTACATCTATTAAACATACCTTCCATCGTTGTTACATTACTTGTATCAAAATGACTCAAATCTATACTTGTTAAACTATTACAGTTATAAAACATATAATACATCAGTGTTACATTACTTGTATCAAAATGACTCAAATCTAAACTTGTTAAACTGCTACAGTTATAAAACATAGTTCGCATAATTGTTACTTGACTTGTATTAAAATGACTCAAATCTATGCTTGTTAAACTATTACAGTTATAAAACATAGCTTGCATACTTGTTACTTGACTTGTATCAAAATGACTCACATCTAGACTTCTTAAACTACTACAGTTTAAAAACATACTATACATCGTTGTTACTTTACTTGTATCAAAATGACTCAAATCTAAACTTGTTAAACTACTACATCTATTAAACATACTTTGCATCGTTGTTACTTTACTTGTATTAAAATGACTCACATCTAGACTTGTTAAACTACTACAGTTATAAAACATACCTTGCATACTTGTTACTTTACTTGTATCAAAATGACTCACATCTAGACTTGTTAAACTATTACAGTTATAAAACATACCTTGCATACTTGTTACTTTACTTGTATCAAAATGACTCACATCTATACTTGTTAAACCGCTGCAGTCATTAAACATAGAGTACATCGTTGTTACTTTACTTGTATCAAAATGACTCACATCTAGACTTGTTAAACTACTACAGTTATAAAACATACAATACATACTTGTTACTTTACTTGTATCAAAATGACTCACATCTATACTTGTTAAACTACTACATCTATTAAACATACTTTGTATCGATGTTACTTTACTTGTATTAAAATTGCTCACATCTAAACTTGTTAAACTACTACATCTAAAAAACATAGAATACATACTTGTTACTTTACTTGTATCAAAATGACTCAAATCTAAACTTGCTAAACTACTACAGTCATAAAACATACAATACATACTTGTTACATTACTTGTATCAAAATGACTCACATCTATACTTGTTAAACTACTACAACTACGAAACATATTTTTAGTATTTTTTACTTTACTTGTATCAAAATTGCTCACATCTAAACTTGTTAAACTACTACAACTATAAAACATATTTGCCATATTTGTTACTCTACTCGTATCAAAATTATTAAAAATAATTGATGTTAAATTTGTAAAGTTTCTAAAATAGCTAGAAGCATTTGCATTAACATAAATTGGATTTGGTGATACTACCGTTAAATGATATCCTCTATTTTCATCGCCTACTACATACGCAAGAATTTTAGAACAATTTTCATTATCTTGTATTTCCCACTTTTGATCATCCGATACACCTGCTAGCGTTGAAGGGAATTCCTCCTGCTCAAAGACAATTTTGGTTATCTTAGTTCTGATATTTTCTTGCCAAAACGCATAATTATCTTTTCTTGCCATCATAACTGCTTCGCCTTTATACTTAGCATAAATCACAATATCTTCTGTAACAGGTGAACTAAAATCATACGCATATTCTGTGTAAACTGGCTCTTCTTCCGTTCCACTCTCTTGTAAATAATACCATCCATCAAAATCCACCCCGGTTTTAATTGGATCACTCGGCTTATCTACCAGTTGCCCTGGTATTACATCTACATTTGTTTCTTCACTTCCATTGTTAGCATTAAATGTTACTGTGCAATATTCTCCAATATAAGTTGACGTTGCTCCTAATGACTGTGCTATTTGCACGGCATTTGGAACATCCTGTGCATATACTTGTTGAATTTTCTCAATTGATTTCGTTTGTCTATTGTAGGCACTTGCACTTCTTGCGTATAGTAAGATTCCATACAAAGAAAATATTAGCATGGTAAAAAATGCGGTCATGGTTAATGAGCCTCTATTATTTTTCATTTGTTTCCTCCTTTGTTTTTCCTTATAACAATTTCGCATATAATTTTGTTGCAGTACATTCGTAGTGGCGAACCATGTTCGCCACATGTTGTCCAAATACTTAATTATGTTTCTTTTTCATCTTTAAGTAAGTAACTTAAAGATGTATCTTCCATATTACTTTATGCTAAAAAACACATAAATAAAGCCAATTTCAATACTTTTTTTGTACTAAAATTGGCTTCAATCATTCATTATTCAATTCATAAAATAATTTTAATAAGAGCTCTATTTTTTATTGAAATTTCCGTATATGTATGATATATAAAAAATATATGAAACATCTTTAAGTTACTTACTTAAAGATGTTTTTATAATTATGATAGGTGTATCCAAAATCAAACTCATTCTTAATTATCTATCAATTTTACAATTCTACTCTTATCAATTAATCCGATACTCCTATTACTTTCTTTTCCATTTTCAATAACAACAAGTGTAGGAATAGAGTATATTCCATATTCACTTGCTAAATCATCATTCTTATCCACATCTATTCTTACGAATTTCACATCATTACGCTCCATTGCAACTTCATCTACAATTGGAGATAACACTTGACATGGACCACACCAAGTGGCATAAAAATCCACTAATACTTTCTTATCACTTCTTAGTACCTCATTTTCAAATGTATTAGATGTTACCTCTTGTACTGCGCTTTCATTGCTTTGATTATTAGAAATAAGTTTAAAAACACTGCTTTCGTTATTTGAACTGTTAATATTTCGCATTTTCATTAAATGATCTGCTCCAATCAAAGCAATGATAAAAATAAGTACTCCTAATAAAACTTTTTCTCTATTATTCATAAAAGCCTCCTACGAAAATAATATATATATTCCCATTAGAATTAAGACTACCCCAGAAATTTTAATAACTACATGATAATTCTTTTTTATAAAATTAAATGCACTTTTCAACTTATCAATTAATACCACTGATATCACAAATGAAATTCCTAATCCTATTGAATATAGTAAAATTAATACTATCCCTTTTAAGAGATTTTTTTCATTTGCTACTAACATTAAAGCACTACTCAAAAATGTTCCAATGCAAGGTGTCCAACTAATAGAAAACATGATTCCAAATAAAATAGACTTTATAAAATTTAAATCTTTCGCATTTGCTTTTACTTGATTCGTTCTATTTAAAAATTTTATTTTAAATATTCCAATATAATTTAAACCTAAAATAATTACCAGCGTGCCAAATAATATTTTTATATACTTTGAATACTCCCCTACAAACTTGCCAAATGTACTTGCAAAAATAGATAATAATATGAATACTATTGTAAAACCTATTACAAAACCAACAGCATTTACTATTTTTTTACTCGAATTATTATCATCTTTTCCAGCAAAATACGAAATATATATTGGAATCATAGGAAGAATGCAAGGTGATATAAAACTGGCAAATCCTTCTATAAAGGTAAATAGATATTCCATTATTTCTTATATTCTCCTTACTTGTTATTTCCTTTATCTTTAAAGACAAAAAGCTTACTTAAAATGTAATTTCCAACTATTACTAATCCTTGCGTTATGATTACCCATATCACTACTTGCATATCACTATCCATTTTTAATAGAGTCACAAAAAACCACATCAAAACGGCTTCCATAGCTAACGTTGCTATTCTAGCGCTAAAAAATTTTATCATTTCTTCTTTGACGTTGTTGTTCTTACTTTTAAATACAAATTTTCTATTTGTAATATAAGCAAAAACAACTGCAGCAAGCCATGAAATAATAACAGAAATTTGTAATTGTATAGGATTTTTGGCATCAAGAACTGTAAACAAAAGTCCATACTTTACACCTAAAGAAATAACTGTTGCAATTCCGCCTGTCAATAAGTAATTTATTATTTCTTCATATTTCTTGTATAATTCTATAAATCCATCAAATATTTTTTTCATTTTCACTTCTCCATTATTTTTATAAATTATATCATAAAAGCCTAATGATGAAAATAATTTTGTAGACTTTAACATACATAAAAAGGATACCCTCAATTGCTATTATTTCCATTTAGGGCATCCTTAAAAATTACATTTTTAATAAATCTTCAGTACTAATATCTTCTTTCGTAATTGTTTTAAGTACTTTTTTACTCGTTTTATTTCTAGTATTTGCTGCATGTTTTAAGATAGATTTTTCATATACATTTCTTACAAAACGTGCATTACCAAAATTTTTAGTATCTTTGTATTCTTCAATTACTTTTCTAACTTCCTCTATCGCATCATCTGCTACAACAAAACCTGATTTTTTCATCATACCTTTAAAAATTTCAATTAATTCATCTGGGGTATAATCATCAAATTCTAATGTATAACCAATTCTTGAAACAATACCTGAATTTGAATTCAAAAATGCTTGCATCTCTTTCGTATAACCTGCAAAAATAACTACTAAATTATCTCTATAATTTTCCATTGCTTGAATTAATGTTGCAATTGCTTCTTCATTATAGGAACTTCCTGTTGTTCCATTGCTAGCAAGAGAGTATGCCTCGTCAATAAACAAGACTCCTCCTAGCGCTTTTTCCACAACTCCCATTGTTTTTGGTGCAGTTTGCCCAACAAATTCACCAACTAAATCTTTGCTTGAAACTTCAATCAATTTATTTTGCTTAATATATTTTAAATTATATAATACTTCTGCAATAATTCTTGCAACAGTTGTTTTACCTGTTCCAGGATTTCCTAAAAACACCATGTGAAGATTTACATCTTTTATTTTTAAATCATCTTTTGACTTTTTCTTAAGTTCAATTAAATCTACTAAATCATTTAACACTTTCTTGACTTTTTGTAAGCCTACAAGTTCATTTAATTCTGCAAAAATTTCTTCTAAAGTTTTATCTTGCTCGTAAGTAGGTATTTCTCCATTAAAAGAAATATACTTACACAAATTATTCCTATAATCAGGAAAATCTAAACTTGTTTTAGGATATGTATTTGAAATATAGTCTAATAATTTTACGTTCATCTCATCAGAAAATTCAATTGAATCTTTTAATTTTTCTACAACTTCTCTCAAAACATCTTGCACATCTGGTTTCACTTCTTCAATTTGGAATTCAAAATATTTTTCTAACATGAGAGACCTTTTCGCAAATGCATTTGTAATTTCTAATTTATCTCTTCCTACAATAAAAGTTATAGTGTTATTTAAATACTTGTTCATTGTGTCTTCTAAAAAATTCAAAAAAACTTCTTGAAACTTTTCATCATGAGTTGAAAAACCATTTAGTTCTTTAAACATAATCATTCCATTGTCAGCGTATAATTGTGTAACTTGATCTGCACTTTCCAATTGATATATTGCAATTTCTTCCACCTTTGTCGATTTTATATATGAAAAGATAGTTGCACCCTCCATAATAATTTCTTTTACACTTTTGACTAAATCTGAATTTTTGGAAATCAATTGCACATTAAAAGGAATATAATTCTTTTCAATCTTTTCATCATACTTTCTCATATATTCAATCATTTTCTTAAGTAACTTTTTTGATTCTTCTGTGATATATAAATTGTCTATTTTTGCAAACAAATCAGCCATTCTTTTATCTTTCTCTTCTTTTGAGAATTTTTGTTTATTTGTTTCTGAAACATTTATACCAACTTCGAGTTTAGGCATATTGGATGCTTTTTCATCAACTCCCAATTGTCTTAATTCTTCTCTTAGTTTTTCATTTTGTTTTTCTATCTTTTCAATACCAAAGTAGTCGTTATATATTTCTTCAAAAAAATTTTTCATACTTCCTCCACAAATGTTTTACAAGTCTTTTTGGTTATTTACTTTTAATTCTATCATTTTTTCTTTTAGTTCTTTTTCAATATCTTCTAATTGTTTTTCTGCTTCTTGTCTCTTAGTTCTACCATTTTCATGTATCTCAATTACTTTATCAAGTGTCTCTATTAAATTAGCATTTGTTTTCTGCAATGTTTCAATATCTACAATTGCCTTTTCTGATTCTTCTGCAATTTCAATTGAACCTTGTTTCAACATTTCACTATTTTTCTTAAGCATATCGTTCGTTAATTTAGAAACAGCCTTTTGTGCTCCTAAAGCTTGTTTAGCATTATTAATTCCAAGTGCTAACACCATTTGATTTTTCCAAAGTGGTATTGTATTTGTAATAGAGCCTTGAATTTTTTCAACAAGTTCTGCTTCATTATTTTGAAGCATTCTAATTTGTGGAGCCATTTGAATTGAGATAATCCTTGTTGTTTTTAAATCATATATTTTCTTTTCAAGTCGATTAATAATACTCTCCATATCATTTACTTTTTGTGCATCTAATTGTTCCCCTGTTTCACTAGCAATTCTTTGCAATTCTGGCAACGTAACATTTCTCAATTCATCAAGTTTTCTTTCACCAGCAATAATATATAATGATAACTCTTTAAAATAATCCAAATTCTTTTGATACATTGTATCAAAAATATTAATATCTTTTAGCATTTGTAATTTATGATTGTCTAAGCTCTTTTCAATTAAATCAATATTACTATCTATCTTATTATACTTTGCAATTATTTTATCTAATTGTTTTTTAGCACTTGTAAATAATTTTGCTAATCCAGATTTATTTTGGTCAGCAATGTCGGAATCAAAAGATTTGATTTGTGCCACCAAATTAGATAGTAAATCTCCAACCTCTCCCAAATTTTTTGTTTTAACATCTTCTAAAACGCTATCAGAAAATTGTGAAATTTTTGTTTGTGCTTGTGAACCAAATTGCAAAATTTGTATTGCATCATTCACATCAATTTTCGCATTGAATTCATCAATTGCTCTTTTTTCTTCTTCTGTTAATGCATCATAATTTAATGATTGTTCTATTTTTTCATTTGTTATTTGTTTTGTATCTTTTACAATCGCTTCAACTTCTTTTTCCTCAACTTGCTTTTCCACTTTCAATTCTAAATTACTCATCATTATTCTTCCCTTCATCATTTTTTTAAATATAAAATACTCTATTCTTCAACAGCAGTATTTTCAACTTCCGCAACATATTCTGGTTTATTTCCTAAATATCCAATTAGCTTATTATAGATATCCATTTTTAAACTTGTTACTGTACTTCTAATCTCTTGTGGGACTCCAATTCCTATGGAAGATACATCATATGTTCCACCAGTAACACCTGTTCTAAATCCATACTTTGACCATGCAATTTGCCCAATCTCTGCATCTGAAAAAGCTTCATATAAAGATTTACCTGCTTCAGTAAAATATGCTAAGCAATGAGAATTCCACATGGTAGGTTCTGGATATAATACTCTGATTTTTTCTTTTACTTGTGCAAAACCATTTGGATTTGAATTTGCAAAATCAATCATACTTTTTTCATAGTCAACAATCATTTTTCTTCCACCCATACCTGTCATTAAATAATTTTGAAATAAATCTGCAGGTGTGTTATTCATGTATCCTGATTTCACATAAAACTCTTTTAATTTTAACAAGTTTTCATTCACATTATTGTCTAACACTTGTCCGCCACATAAAATCGACAATAACAATCCATAGTAAGTTGCACCAGGAGAAGAAGTTACTGGATCTGTAGAAGCAACATTCATTTTTCCAAAACTATCTAAACCAATATCCTTCCAATCTTTACTGTCTAAAATATATTGCATTAGTTTTGGCATATCTTTAATATAGTAAACACCATTTTCTTCTTTCACGATTCCTTCCGCTTCCAAGCAATCTACCACTTCATCCCAACTATAGATTACGATAGGAGTGTTAAGCGTAAGACCACCGTTTAGCACTGTGTATCTATCTGCTTCTCCGTTTTGTTTATTCGGTTGTAATTTATAATAATCATAAAATCTTTGATCTGACGTAAATAGTGCATCATATTTAGTAACGCCTTCCGATTTAATTGTAAAAGTTTCTCCTTTTGACATTCTATTAACAATTTCTTGATTCCCTAATCCAACTGATTCCCTAATTAAAGGAACTGTAATAGTTTTTCCATTACTCCACGTATCAAATACAACATTTAATTTGTACTTGTCTCTTAATATTTTTTGTACTTCTTCGTCTGCTAAGAAATCTTCCTTACCACCACCTGTTGCAACATAAACCGTTGTAAGTCCTCTGACATCATCGCCATTTTCAGTTTCTTGTTTTGAATTAGATGCAAATTTTATTACTACTATGATAATAATCAATATAATAAAAATTGCAATTCCTACTAATTGTTTCTTTTTCACTTAACTTCTCCTCCCATCTTGAATTACAGGCATTTACTTTCTTCGTCCCTTACAAATTAAAATCAGTGGAATCGAATCCATCCGCTTTTAACATTGCATCAAACACTTTCATTTCTGCATCAGCATCTACCAAATCTGATTGATATAAATTAGCCAATTGCTTTTTAAAAGCTGCATTAATTTCACTAATCATCTTTTTGGCTTGAGCCATGAATTTATTTCCTTCATCCGATGATAGTCTTTGATTTTCTATTTCATCATATCTATTTAATATTTTAATTGTTACTGGCAAATAATAATCAAAGAAATTCTTCACTTTTTTCTTTTTATTAGGTTTCGTAGAAATAGTAAAGATAATTTTATCTACTGTTTCATGTATTTCATTTAAGTCTTTTCTAATATCTTCATCTTCAATGTTTGGAATCATATTCAAAATTTCTTTATTTTGTGCTTTAGCAGTTTCCAAAACTTCATAAAGACTTCTATCGGATTCTTTTAAAGTGACCTCTTTTTTATTATTACTAAGTAACAATTCTCCTGCCCCAAAGGCAGTCGCACCAATTACAAGTGATGGTATCAAACCGTACCGAAAGTGCTAAATAAGGTACTGCAAAAAATGTACCACCGTACTAGTGCTGAAATAATTTCTGGATGTTTCAAAACACATTCCTCACTTTTTCTTGTTTTATAATAATATCTTACTCCTATTTTAGTTATATCCCCTAACCTCTTTAAAAGCTGCAACTAAATTTTCTTTTCCATCAAAGACCTTACCATTTGTCAATTCTGCTAAGCTCTCTAATTGAGTATTATTGGCGTATCCAAACATAATTGAGTATACTGGAATTTCTCTTCCTGCTGCTTTATAAACTTGTTCAAAATCTGATATTGTTCCAACATTTCCTTCGCCATCTGTCATTAAAATTACTGATACATTATATTTACTGGTATCTTCATTTTGTAGTAATTCAATACCTCTAGCTGCTGCTGGATATAAAGCTGTTGAGCCTCGTGTTTCAAATTGATTAATATTTTTTAATAACTCACTTGTATTCGTGCCTTCATTCGTTGTCCATGTTCCCTTTACTGAATCTGAGAAAGGAACAATCTCGATCTTATCTTCTTGTGAAAATTGTATATAATCAGCCGCAGCTTCCTCTGTTAAAATATATTGCATTGCATTTCTAAGTTCCTTAATGCCATTACCATACATACTTCCAGAATAATCTAGGCAAAAGACAACATGAATTGGCTTTCTTAAACTCGTTTGATAAGCAAGTAATGCTTCTTTAATAACTGCCGTACTTGGGTATTTTACAGGAGAAATATATTTTGTCGTATCAATTCCCCAATTAGGATTAAATATATTTTTATCTACATTTTCGTTAATTCCGCCAAACCAAGTTCTTCTCCCTTGTTTTTGTAATAATCTTTGACCTTCATCACTAAGTAAATAGGATTGGATATCTAAGAATATTTGTTTTTTATTTTCATTTTTGTTGTCTATGTAGGAAAATGGGTTGTCACAAATAGATACTCCATCTACTGGATAGATGGCATATAATGTTTCTCTTCCTCTTTGTTCTAGTTCTTGATTTATTTTTATAATTGAAGATTCATAAGAAACAACTGCTTCATAATCGCCATTTAAAAATGATTGTTCTAAGAAATCTTCACTTCCCGAAGACCTTTCAAGTCCCGAAAAGAATGTTCTTAAATTTTCTCTTACATCTTCTCTATTTAATATCTCTTCGGTCAAAACTTCTGGATTTCCTGCAAGTGTATATAATAGTCCTAAATATGCAGAAGCACCACTATTTGTGGTAGTTGGACTAGCCATTGTAAATTTTAAATTACCTGCCGAAATTGCATTGACTAAATCTTTAGTATAAATCGTCTTTCCAATAAAGCCAAGTTCTTGGGCTTTAGACTTTTTTATGCCAAAAATAACGGGAGTAATGCTTGTCGATTTGGCATTTTTCACTGTTGCTACTTTGCTATCAATCATATATGACCAAATAGAATTTGAAATCCAAATTGCATCATACTTTTCGCCCTTATTTATTTTGTTCATAATATCTAAAGTTCCAGCATATTCAATGTTTACGTCATAACCTTTTGTACCAACATAATTCATAATAATTTCTTCAAGATCTTTATTTTCTGCGCTTGATAAAATGTTGAATCTTTTTGTATCAACGCTTTCTTCTTGATATTGAGGTGTGTATGGATTATATTGTGGCGTTCCACTTCCATCAAATATCACAATACTGGCTAACATGATAATAACAATGACTGTTATTATCAAAGAAACCACTGAAATTCCCTTTGAAGTATGGAAATCAATTTTTTTATTCATATCAGTTCCTCCTAAGTATTCTTATGATGATTATATATATAAAAGGAAGAAGTTTCAAGAAAATTGATCATTGTAATGAAAATTTAATAAAATACACAGGTTTTAAGTGAAATGAATCAAATGATTCAAATTCTTTAAAACCTGTGTATTTTATTTAAGAGGATTTTTATATTATTTTAAATACTATTATTATCGTTTTGCGTTGTTTCATTATTCTTCATCATTTCTTGCCTTTTTCCATCTCTTTTGGTTTGCCCTTTGAAACTTCCACTGATTTCTCCATCAGTTGGTCCCTGTGGTCTTTCAAAATTTTTCATATTTTGCGGTTTTTGACCATCTCTTGTTGGAATTTGCATATTATCTCCGCTTGCCATTTCTTCTCCATTACTCATCTGAAAATTTGGCATTTCCCCATTTTTCATTTGGCCTTGAAAGCCACCTCCAAACTGGCCTTGTGAACTTCCATTAGATGTTACAATTGAAGTTAACTCTTGCGTTGCGACTTCATCATTATTGACATACAGTGTATAAGTCTCTCCTTGTTTTAATGCCTGTGCTGAAATACAAACCATTCCATATGCTCTTTTTGCTGTAAAACTAGCTACAACACTTCCACTTGTATCTTTTAATTCTATTTTATCATCTGCTTTGCCCACTACTGCATAAGCAATACTATATTGTGTAGAACTATTAGAAGGATTTTGCCACATTCCCGTTGGTCCATAAGCAATTACTGTTCCACCTGTGATGATAAATGACTTATCATAGTCTAATGCAGAGTTTCCACCATTTGCGGAACCTCCAACAATGGTTGTTCCTCCTGCTATTTTAACAGAGCCATTTGAATCTAACCCATCGCCATTTGATTCAACTGTAATATTACCTCCATTGATTACAAGCATTCTATTATCATTACTGCCATCTTCTGAAATTGTTTTGAATGCATCTTGCCCTCTCATTCCCATTGTGTCTGTTCCACCATTTACATTAATTCCATCATCTGAAGAAACTACTGAAATATCTCCATCATTAATTTCAATATAATTTGCTTCAATTCCTTCATAAGACTTTATAATATTAATTGTACCACCGTTAATATAAATACTACTATCTGCATGTATTCCATCATCATCTGCAGAAATACTAAAAGTACCATTATTTATTATGATGTTATTATTGGAATGCAATGCGTCATCATTGCTTTCTATATTAAATGTGCCTCCATCTATGACTATATAGCCTAAGCTTGTATCCGTTTCTTCCGTTGCTTTTATTGATTTTCCTTTTGATTTAACTGTGATAGTAGCATCTTTAATTGCAACATAATCTTTTCCACGAATACCATCATCTTCCGCTGTTATTTTTAATGTTGTATTGATAATTTTTAATCCATCTTTACTTGCTATTGCATCTTGATAATTAGCATTTATTACCAAAGTTCCTTCACCATCAATTGACAAATCATCTTTAGAAAAAACTGTTGCGTTTGGTTCATCATCTTCTGTAAATACTGTATATTCTGATCCATCTGTCAATGTTGAGGTCGTACCGTTTGGAATATTAATTGTTACTTTTTTGGCATCTAATACATTAATAACAGATGTTGTGGTACATGTAATATTAACATTATCAAGTACTAATACAACTTCTTGATTATCTGCATTCACAATAATATTTCCTTCTTCAGCTGTTCCAGCAAAATAATAGATACCAGCTTTTGAAATCGTTACTGTACTTCCAGTAATGCTAACTCCTGTTCCTTCTTCAATCGACATATTATTCAAATTTATCTTTGCAGAAAAATTAGTATATTCTCCTAGCAATTCGTCACTCGTATACTCTACTGTAGTTGAATTACTTTCTGTTACGTAACTATTACTTTCCTCATTATTTTTTTCAGACTTTTGAAACATTGCTAGTGCAACTAAAAGCCAAATGAGTAACGAAATAATCGCTAATATTGATAGAATTCTTGATATATTTCTCATAACAAATCCTCCTCACTTAATTCAGGTCTTTCAAGTAATACCAGCATATTACCATTTCTAATTCTAATTTCATCAATAAATTCTTTTTGGTCGGCATTCTTCTTCATTGTTATTAAATAAGTAAGCTCAAACATACTTCCCATATTTGTCGTTTTAACCTTTGCTAATTCTGCCTTTTCTGTATATTTCATCATGATTTCATCAAACACTTCATTATAATCCAAGTTCTCTGGTATGATAATTTTTAATTTTCTTTCTTGATTATTTACATTTTTACTTAATATCGCATTTATTGCAAAGATTAATATTGCAACCATGAAAGTCAAAATGACGCTAAATACTAGATATCCCATACCTAGTGCAAGGCCTACTGCTACTGCCCAAAACACACTAAGTATCTCTTTAGAAGAACCTTGTCTTGACCTAAATTTAATTAATCCAAAAACACCAGCTACTGCAAGAGAAGTTCCTAAATTTCCATTTACTAGCAAAATTACTGTAAATACAAGCACTGGTAAAATTGATAATGTTAATAAAAAATTTGGTGTTGTTTTACTCGTTAGTTTATGTGTAAAACTAATGAGAATTCCCAAAAATACCGCTACTCCCATGCAAATCAAACAATTTTGCAAGCTGATACTTGCCGTTGTTGTACTAAAAATACTTTCTAACATCTTAATCACCTTTATCCTTTCTTTTATTTCATCACTTTCGATATTATTTAAGCTGATGCAGTAGCTTTCTTTGCTCGAACATTATCATGTATGAATTCTACTACACAATTTTCTTCACCTTTGATTCTTTTACTTATCTTATGTTTTAATAGAATTGGCTCTAAAACAAGCTTTTCATATGCTGTACCATACTTTGAAAAACTTCCTGGCACAATTTTAAGTTTTGTTAATTCTTCAACTAACCATAATGGAATTGAATTTAATGTTTTAATTTCCATAATATATTTGTCATTTTCTAAAATTTGATTTCCGTATTCTCCACCATCTAAGTTTAAATCATATTTTCTTGCCAAAACATTACTATCAAATGTCAAGCGAAAATCTGGATTATCCTTTTGATAATACGCTGTCCTAGTGTAAGAAATATACATTGCTGGTCTTAACTGATACATTTTAAAGTAATAATCTAATTCTGATTTTATTTGCTGGTTTGTAATATATACTCCACTAGAATCATTTAAGTATTGATTAAACTCTCTAAGCCTCATTTCAATTCTTCTTTTTCCAACTATTCCGTCACATTTTCTTTTAATTTCCAAATAAACTTTACTATCTTGAGTAGGCGTATTGTAACTTCTTAATCTTACTTTTTCTTTAAAAAATGGTTTTTCAATTGAATGACTAATCATTTGATATTGATTGGAATCAAAATATATATTGCATATCGTACTTTTTCCATATTGATCTTCCACCATATATTGGGATATTGCATCTTGCAATTTTTCATATTGTTCTTTTGTTAATATATACTTCTTTTCAATTCTTCTAAAAATTTCAGCCATATTCATCTCCTCCTGTTCTTCTAAGCATTTTTATCTTTGCTTTAATTATACTATACCACCTAATTTTGACCATTTTGTGTCCATATTGGCAAAAGTTTGTAACAAAAATGATCACAAAAAAGGACAACCTCCTTTTAATAAAAGAAAGTTGTCCCTTTGGGATATCGGCAGTTTACCGATAATTTTTAAGATACTTGTAATTAATGCATTGAGATACACACAATACTTCAACTTTGACTCCAAAAGTTTCATATCCATACGTAATAAACGGATACTTTTCGATTCGCTTTGATAAGTCAACGGCATCTTCAAAGCTATTGCCAATTTGTTCATATGCATCTATAGAGCAATCCCTTACTTTTGAACATCCACCAAATTGCTCTGGATAGGGATGACAAGCCTTACAATTATTGCACAAGTGTTCTTTTTCAATAGCATTCAAATTCTTGGTCAAATGTATTCTATATGATATATCAGCAAGATACAAACAATCTTCCACTTTCAAGACAAATGTAGGAACAGCATTTAGTCGATGACTTAATATTTCGCTTATCTCAGTCTTATGCAATGCAAAAGATTCCAACTCTTTTCTTCCATAAGCATCATAAACCACTAATGACCGTGTTCCATCAATAATGAATGCATTATTGAAATTTCCTTGTTTGGTATATGCCATCAAAAAAACCCTCCTCACATAAACTTCTATGTTGAGTTCATTAAATACTTACTGTAGTAATATAGCACATTATGTTAATTTAGTCAAGTGCTTATTATATCAAATTATTTTTATAAATCTTGCTTTTTCATAATGATACGTACTAAGTGGTCTATTTTTTGAATCTACTGTATGAGCGCATACTCTAATAGCTTCGTTTTCAATAGAAGTCACGATTAATGAGTGACCATATATATTATTAGAGAAACTTAATTGTATAATATCCCCTATTTCTAATTCGCTTTTTTGAATTTCTACTCCTTGAGGACCTTCGTATCGATTACTTATTAAAAAATCATACAAATACCTCACGCCAGTCCATGATGGAGATTTATTATTTGCATCTATATAGTACCAACCATATCCCCTATAATTCATTTGTGGTATACCAGCAAATAAGCATTGTGAAATAAAATTAGTGCAGTCTCCACCTAAATAATCGTAATTGTAATAATAAGGATTTCTGCTAAGCGCCCATTTCAGAGCATAATTTACTGCTTTTTCCCTTTGATAACGCATAATAACTCACCCTTATTATCATATGAAAAGAATATGCAAATGGCTCCTTTTAGCTATACTATTTAAATATACCAATTATCCAATTGATGATTTTTTCAAAAATATCGCTAACTTTTTCCCAAAATGTTTTTGAATCTTGTAAAGTTTCTAAATCATCATTATTCACTCTTACATTTTTTATATCTGGAGTTTTTAACACAAATTGTACACTATCAACATATTCATTTTCGTTTGAGCCGAATGAAACTACTTTTGCATCTTTTTCTAAGTTAAACAATGTTGTCTTATCTTCTATCTCATCCATTTTACTATCCAAAATATCTTTAACATCATCTTTAGATTTTTTTATTTGACTTGATTGTGAAGTCATTTGAACTAGTTGATTATTTACGCTTATTAGAGCATCTAAAGTATCATTTGTGCCATGGTATATGTCATCACTTATAATATTCAACATATTTTGAATATTAGTTGTCATACTTATGCATAATGTATCCATTTTCTCTAATTCGTCAACTAATTGTCTTATTGTTGTCATTGCATCTTTAAAATCGTTTTTATTGTTTAGTAATTTATCATTATAACTTGTTACAGTATTAAGCATTTTTTCTAGTGTTTTAGATGTTTCTTTCAAAGAATTTGTTAAATTCACTATTTTTTGTGCATCTTTCTTTTCTATCATTTCAGAAACTTCATGCAATTCCTCTGCTAATTTGTTTAAATTATTTTGTAATGTTTTTGTTCCATTTAAAGAGCTATCTGACATTTCTGTCAATGTACTTTGGACTGATTTTAAATTTGTTCCAATGTTATTTGCTGAATTTCCTATTTTTAATAAGGAATTTACTGTTTCCGGATCTGATGTTACTGGTACTGTTTGCTGTACTAAGGCACCAATGGTAGCTGTTTCATTAGCAATAGCATTCAAATCCTTTGATAACGATTCTGCAGAATCACTTGAAGTACCTGATAGTTTTTTTATTAGTGTGTTTGAACTATTTACTACCCTTTCAGTAGCTTTTAGTAATTCATTTATTTCAACTACATCACCTGGTAAATTTTTCATAATTTTAGATAATTCATCTAAATCATTATTTAACATGCTGACGTTTGTACTTAAGTTTTTCACCTCTGAATTGAACTCATCATCAAGCTCAACAATAATATCATAAGTATCATCTAGATTATCAATATCTCTTTGCATTTGATTCATTAAAGGAAGTAATTCATTTAATAACGAATTTAAATTTTCAATATCTTCATCACGAAGTTCATTTAGTCCATGAATATTTTTCGTGCCTTGCTTTATTTCTTTTACGCCATTTGAAACTCCATTTAATCCCGTAGTCATTCCTTCCATAGCATTTAAAGCAATATTTGCACTTACATCAATCGCATCTATTGCCTCTTCGATATCTTCTTTATTTTCAATTAGTTCTACAATTTGATCTCTTATATCTCCTGTAATTGGAACTAAAGCCATTGTAATTCCATCCATTGAAAAATCATTACTACCAATTTCTATGTTTAATGTTGTACTTTGACCTGGTAAAACTATAAACATTAACGTCTTAGAATTACCAGTGTCAGTAATCATCGCATCTTCAGATTCCACACTCAAGTATTCACTCATATCATATGTACCAGTAATTTCTAACATATAATTATTTTTATAGTATGAATTTGTTTTTTCATTGTTCTCTATATCTATTGTTATTTTTATTAATCCTTTTGCTCCCAAAAGCTCATCTGCTGTTGCTTCTACTCCATTTACCTTATATGAAATATCAAATGTCCACGGTATTAAATCATAATACTCTTCTCCTACTTCACCAGTATATGTAAAATACTTTTCTCCACTTGTATTCCAAATAGTAGTATCCCCCGAGACTAAAAAGCTTTCTCTATTGGTAAGATTATTTAATGAAATATATTTTGTGCGATCTTCTAGTTTTACAACACCATTTGTAATCCATTTACTATATATATTGATTTTATTTACTTTTCCATAACTATCTAAATTAACATAGACTGTTTCCTTCTTCTTTGGTAGAGGTGCTGCTATGCAAAAACTACTTAGTAGCATCGCGGCAACTAATACTATTGCAACACATCTTTTCATTTTATCTAACTTCCTTTCTTATACTAACACGTTCTTTTCATTATCATTTTTTACTTTTTGCTTCATTCTTTTTTCGCTCTTTACCAATCTTTTTAATATCATGTTTTCTCTTAGTTTTACTTACTATTTTAAATCCTTTTTTCTTATTTTTTATTTTTTCTACCTTTTCAGCAATTCTTTGATGTCTTGCTTTTGATCTATTTTTAATATGATTAAAATCAGTAAATTCAATTATTTTATCAAATAGAACTAAAATGTGTGGTAGGAAAAATACTACTAGTACAATACTAATTAACGCCCCTCTTCCAATCAATTCACCAATTTGTGAAACTGCTGTTATGGTTGAGCACCATTTAATTAAGAATGCGGCAACAACTAAAATGCCACCAGATGTAATAATAGAAGGTAAACTTTTAGTTACAGCAATTCTAGAAGCTTCTCTTTTCACTTTCGTTTTTCTTGCTTCTAGATAATTGTTTGTCAATAGAATTGCATAGTCTATTGTGGCTCCTAATTGAATAGAACTTACAATTAAATATCCGATGAACATCATCGAATGTCCCATAAAATATGGAATTGCCATATTAATAAATATTCCGTAGTTCAATTACAACTGTCAAAAGAATTGGCAAAGCAACTGATTTAAAGGTGAATAATAGGATTATCATTACGGCACCTATTGAAAGTAAATTTACCGTATTATAGTCTGAATTAACAACTTCTTTAATATCTAATGTTATAGGAATAACACCTGTTATTTCATAACTATCCCCATAATACTTTTCAGCAATATGCTCTAATTTATATACACTATCAAATGCAAGAGTTGTCTCGGCACCTGTTTTTAAGTAAATAATAAATCTTGAATATTTTTCCGTCCTCAATTTTTGATAACTATCAATTGGAACAAAACTATCGGGGATACCTTCTGCTACAGAATTAGCAAACGATTGTACTTTTTTTACTACCTCTAAATTTTCAATTTCTTCTCCCATTGCTTTTTCACTAAGATAATCACCAGTTGGTACTAAAATAATAACTGGATTGCTTCTACCAAACTTTTCGACAATTGCCTTTTCATCCTCGTAGACTTTTGTACCCTCGCCACCACCAAATGATGCACTACCATATAAAAACTCATTTTGTTTCTGAGCAACATAGGATGGAATTGCAATTAATAAAACTATTGCAATCAATAAATATGATATCCTAGACATCAATTTTGAAAATTTATCAAAGTTAGGTAAAAAAGATTTATGCGAGCTCTTTTCAATCATTGGATAAAATTTTAAAATTAAGCAAGGCATAAATAAGATTACTGATAATAAACTAAAAACAATTCCTTTTGCAAAAACAAGTCCCATATCTTTACCAATCGTAAAGTCCATAAATGCTAGTGCCACAAAACCAGCAACCGTCGTTAATGCACTAGATGAAATGGATATAATAGATTTTGAAAGTGACTTTACCATTGCTTCGATAATATCTTTTTTATCCTCTGCTTCAAACTCATGAAGTAAGAAAACAGAATAATCCATTGATACAGCAAGTTGCAGTGCCGCAACAATGCTGTAGGTAACAAATGATACATGCTGAAAAATGATATTCGTTCCCATATTTAATAAAATAGAAGTACCAATCACTGCCATAAACAATAGTGAAGATAAATATGAATTCGTAGTTAACATTAATATGATAATTACAACTGGTACTAGTATTACCATTATCTTGGTGATTTGATTAGCCAAAGTGTCTTG
Organism: Clostridia bacterium; assembly: GCA_017469465.1. Lineage (GTDB taxonomy): Bacteria > Bacillota > Clostridia > TANB77 > UBA1234 > UBA1234. The sequence continues at coordinate 33,735 of JAFUGH010000067.1, forward strand.
AGAAGATTTAGTGTCCACTGCAGAACCAATGATATTACTATTCTGTGGTATAATTTTTTGTATCTCACCCACAGCTTTGTTTGTTTTTGAAGAATATTCATCTTCTTCAAACATGATTTCGAATATAGCACTACCATCTTTGTAGTAATCATTTAATAATTCTTCTGAAATAAATTCTTCTGGTCTATTAATATCTACGCTATCATCAAGCCATACAACCATATCAACCCCATCTATTTTGGCTATCTGATCTTTCATTTCTTTTGCTTGTACAAGCGTTACATCATTTAGCATCACTCTTGCAAAGCTTTGCATTCCGAATTCATCTTTTACAATGTTTAACCCTTGTTTTGCTTTTTCCGTGTTTGGTACATATTCCGACAAATCATAATTAATCTTTACTGTTGGAATCAACATGATACTCACTATTATCATAATAACAAAAAGAATTCCTATTTGGTTTCTTCTTTTAACAATAAATCTTGAAACTTTCTCCATTATTTCTTAATCACTTCCAAAACTCTATCCCCTAAATTTTCTATCATTAGTTTTTCGTATATTTCTAAATTTTTTCTTAAAGTATCTATATCATCTATATCGTTTTTTACAATACATGTAAATCCCTCAAATTCAGCTCTTGCAATGGCATCACAAATAACATAACTAATCTCTTCTTCATTTCCCATACTTTTCGCAATCGTAATCATCTTATTTTTAAATAGATCTAATATTTTTTCCTTGAATGCCATAAATTGACTTTCATTTTGAGAATTAAACATTACTTTTAATGTATCTTTATTTTCTTTTGCAATTTTAATTGTTAAATCACTAATCATTCCAAATAGATAATGCATGTTGATTTCTTCATAACTTGAAGGAAGTCCTTGAAAAAACTTTTCTATTTCAATCTCTATTTCACCTAAGATTTCATTTAAAATATGTTTTTTGGTTAAAAAATATCTATAAATATTACCAATGCTAATTCCACTATCAAATGCGATATCTTTCATTGAAGTATTCTCATATCCGTTCTTTTGAAAACGAATTTTACCAGCCTGTATTATCTTTTGTCTCACTTCATCTTTCAATCTTTGCATTTTATCACTCCAAAATTCAGATTTCCGTAGCTTTTAAAAATGAATTTTAATTCGCTATTTAATATAATAGCATCTTTTTGTTTATATGTCAATAATGAATTTCAATTCATTTTTATCAAATAAATTACAATTTGTCGGTTAGACCATTGGGGACGGAGACGGAGGATTTTCGACCAATAGGGACGGAGGATTTTGGCTTTTTTTCGACCAATAGGGACGGAGGATTTTGGCTGAATGCACAATGAGTGCACAATGGGGACGTCCATTAAATGTGCATTCAGCCAAAA
>JAFUGH010000024.1 GCA_017469465.1 Clostridia bacterium
AGTATATCTTGTGTTATATTATTCATAGGAAATACCTCCATCGATATTTATTTTTTGTGACTAAAAAATTATATCATATTTTTAAGGTATTTCCTTTTTATTTAATTTTGTTACTGTGACATATCTATGTTAAACCAACATTTAATTCTTAGTGTAAGATTATATGCAGAAGTAAATTGTACCTAAATATTGTATAATACTTTATAGACACTCCAAATGGCATCTATAGTATTTCACAAGACTAAAACTTCAAAAATTTAGAGAAAAAATTTAGAGAAAATTTCAACATTTCGAAAGCATTGATTTCAAGCACATTACAAGGAACTACCCTTGTGTCGCTCCGACCAAAAAGATGAACTATTTAAATGGTTATATGAAATGGAGATGTTAAAATAAATAAATGGCAGAGAATTTTAAATTCTCTGCCCAAATGACTGGTTATGTTTGTTTTCTCATCGCTTCTTCAAGAGTCGTTATTTTTTTGCTTAAATAGTGGACATTTAAAGACTTCCTCTTGTAGTTCCAGATTTAGTCCACATTGGATGTATTTCTTGTTTTGCAGCTTCAGCTTTATCGTTTAACTTTTTAGTTATATTCGAAACTTGTTTAGCAACCTCTTCTAGACTGTATTCACCATTTTTAACAATGTCCAAATCAGGAAAAAATACTTCACTCTCTTCTATACGCACGCCATTCAACATTTCATTTTTCCTCCTTAACTTTAATTCGGTCGATTCAAAATTGATTTCACTCGCTTATCTTATCATATATTTACATAAATTTCAACCATACATATTTATTTGAAGTAAAAATAGAGCACATTTATGAGAAAGTTTTACTTAAAGCCTTGAGCTTTATGTAAATCTATGATAAGATGAGCGAGTGAAATCAATTTTGAATCGACCGAATTAAAGTTAAGGAGGAAGACATCATGGGAATTTTTATTATTGGAATCGTGCTTTTGGTGATTCTGTTTCGGTGTTCTATTAAATGGGAGTGGAAAGAAAGCACTTTTGTAGAATTATTTGTTGGAATTTTAATAATTATTATGATACTTGAAATTCTTATCCCTGGAAGAGATATTGGCAGAGAATTTGTTAGTCAAACAGAACTTGTAAGCCTTTCAGATGGAAAGAGCGTTTCTGGTGGTGGAGGGTTGTTTTACGTAAGAGTAAATTCTGAGAATTCCTATTCATACTATTATGAGATTGATTCTGATTATAAACAAACATCACAAGAGAAGTCTTATAAACAGGGTACTGTTACAGGTAATGATGTTATCATTATTGAATATGAAAATATGAAAATATGAAAGAAGAAGTACCAACTTTGTATGTGTATCATACTGGCCATGTAGGAAATTTTTGGGTTTGTTCTCTTGGTCACGATAAATATGAATATGTTTTTAGAGTGCCAAAAGGAACAATATTGCAACAATTTCAACTTGGTTGAGGTATTTTTTCAAAGATCATTACTTTAAAAGGTAATGGTCTTTTTATTTCGCAAAAAAAAATGATTGCTAAGTGTCAAATGAAAAAATGTGGGCAACCTGATTCAATTTTTTTCAAGCAAAATAGATTTACAAACATTAGTTCTTGCAGTATGATATTTTTATTATAACAAAGGAGGAATTTGTAATGGAAAGAATTTATAATAAATTAGTTCGAGATAATATCCCTAGAATAATTGAATCAAAAGGGAAAACACCGATTACTAGAATTTTGGATAATAATATATACAAAGTTGAATTGGAAAAGAAACTGAATGAAGAATATCATGAAGTATTAGAAGCATCAGGAGATGATAGAATTGAAGAATTAGCAGATATGCTTGAAATTATGAGAGCTCTTGCTAAACTAGAAGGAAAAACATTACAAGATGTGATTGATTGTGCAGATAAGAAAAACGAGAAACGCGGTGCTTTTAAAGAAAAAATCTTTTTAGAAAAGGTTATAGAAAGAAAATAATTGATAGTAAATTATTATAAAGTTCTATTAATTAATAGAATAGTAGTTGAAAATTATGTAAAGTTGTAGTATAATTAGATTTGTTGAAAAATTTGGTAAGCCATAGAATCGATTGATTGAAAATGGAAGGAGAAATATATGCATAAGGAAAAACTTTATCCGCCGATAGCTATGGTGAAAGACTTTTGCAGTGATACACCTGAAATCTTTAGTATTTATGATGCAGCTTTGGAAAAACATTTAAGCGAAGTGACAGAATATGATATTGCAAAAGTAATCACCAAGACCATCAAACGGTTTGCGGATGAACATGAGGCTAAAGATTATATTTTTAACCTTATGGTGCTTGATGAGTGGAGAAAGTCTAAGCAGGTGTACACCTTTTCACCGCAATTGTACCAATTAATTTGCGAGATGGATAGCGATATAGTAATTGAGAATACCATTTTTGAGTATCTTCCCAATAGAACTTTCTATATTGATTTGCCTGAAAATGGTGCAAAAATTGAAGGGGTTTTTGTGAAATACTTTCATGATGATATAAATAATGTAATAGTGCTTATTGCGTTATATGAGAATTGTTTTCATGCTACTATTGCTTTTGGACTAGATGAATCAGATGACTTAACTTTTGAAAGATTTCTTAAAACGATTAGTAATAATGATCTTTCAGAAGAAACCAAATCACTGTTTTGCTTTGCTTTTAATGCCTCTCTTTATCTTTGCTCTCGAAATTGTGATGTAAAGGAGAATCGGCTACAAAAAGATATCTATAGACCAAGTAGGAATATTAGAGATAAGTTTTCAGAAGTAAGAAAATGGGATGTAGGTTATAGAATTTCAAGAGAAAAGGTAAATGATACTGATTTACCTCATCATGTTCTTCCTAACGAGAATGGTAGGAATCGTCCAAGGCAACATATTAGACGTGCACATTGGCACACTTATTATGTAGGAAAGGGGCGGTCAAGAAGGGAGCTACGGTTTATTGCTCCTATAATAGTTAACAATATCGGAGATGAGATGCCAGTGGTGGTGCATAAGAAATAACACTAATGAGGTTAGGTATTTTTACCTAATCTCATTTTTTTTAAAAAAAGTAGTTGACATAAGCAATGCATAGAGGTATAATACAACTTGTAAACGTTTTTTATGGCTTTTTGCCCTAGCGAATTGATTGGGGGTAAAGTGCTCTAATCTAATTTTTGTTGGGGCGAAGCGCACACATGCAGTGCTTAGGAAGAACTTGTATGCCATCTGGTTTTTCTTAAGCAACGTATTGGCCACATATACGGAAAAGTAAAAAGCTTTCTATTATTTAATTAGCTTTTTACAAGTGGCGAGTATTCACTAAAAAACTAAGTGATGCTCAAATTAGGTATTTGCGATGCCTTAAAGTGTGCAAACTATTGGGTCCTGCTCGTTTCAGTGGTGTAAAAATTGCCTTTGCCAACACCAAACTGATTAAAAGAGCGGGACCTTTCTCTTTTTTGATAGTAATAAAATACAGGAGGATATAAATAAACTGGTAATTCATTAATATAATTAAATCTTTTAATGGAAGGTAATACACTTACAAAAAGCCTTGTTTTTTACATAAAAATGTTGTATTATACAAATTAATGATTGATATTTGGAGGGATAATATGAGATTAAGCACAGATTTCTTTTATACATTAAGAGAAGATGTAAAAGATGAAGATTCAGTAAGCGGAAATTTACTTGTAAAAAGTGGAATGATAAAAAAAGTAAGTAATGGTATTTATATGAATATGCCTCTTGGAGAGAGGGTTTCTAAGAAAGTAATTGATATTGTTAGAGAAGAAATGAATAAGGCAGGAGCAAGTGAAGTATCAATGCCTCACATGCTTCCAATGGATTATTTTGAAGCTTCTGGTAGAGCAGAAAATTTTGGCAGTAGTATGTTTCGTTTCAATGATAGGTATGGAAGAAAATTTGCGCTTGGTCCAACGCATGAAGAGTTTTTTGTATTTGCTGCACAAAGTAAAGTAAAATCGTATAAGGATATGCCTTTTACAATTTACCAAATTGGAGATAAATATAGAGATGAAGCAAGACCTCGCCTTGGATTAATTCGTGTAAGAGAATTCATAATGAAAGATGCCTATAGTTTTGATGTAGATGAAGAGGGAATGCAAGAGTCGTACAAAAAAATGTTTGATGCATATCATAAAATCTTTACAAGAATTGGTTTAAAATATAACGTAGTAAGAGCGGATACAGGCGTGATGGGTGGTTTGTTATCTGAGGAGTTTCAGGCAATAACGGATGTAGGTGAAGATATTCTAGTACTATGTGATAGTTGCGATTATGCTTCTAACATTGAAGTAAGTAGCTGTGTTGCTAAAAAAGAAATAGAACAGGAAGAAGAAAAAGAATATTCAGAAGTTTATACACCAAATGCAGGATCAATTGAAGATGTAACAAGCTATTTAAATTTACCAGTTAATAAATTTGTGAAAACAATGATATATAAAGTGGATGACAAATTTTATGCATGTATGGTTGAGGCAGATAGAGAAGTTAATGAAGTAAAAGTTTTGAAACTACTTGGTGGTAATGAAATAGAACTTGCAAGCGAAGAAGACGTTAATAGAATTACAAATGCTAAAGTTGGTTTTGCAGGACCTATAGGCCTTGAGATTCCAATTATTATGGATGAAAATATTAAAGTAAAAAAGAACTTTATAGTGGGTGCGAATAAATCGGATTATCATTATCAAGATGTTAATTTAAAAGATTTTAAACCTGAAATGATTGCTGATATTAAAAATATTAGAGAAGGAGACATTTGTCCTAATTGTGGCGGAAAAATATACTTTAAAAAAGGAATTGAAATAGGAAATACATTTAAACTTGGTACAAAATATTCTGAAAAGTTAGGCTTAAACTATTTAGACAAGGAGAATAAATTGCATCCTGTTCAAATGGGATGTTATGGTATTGGTATTGGAAGAATTATAGCGGCTACCATAGAGCAAAATCATGATGAAAAAGGAATCATTTGGCCAATGGAAATTGCACCTTACAAAGTTGCAATTGTGCTAATTGATAGAAAAAATGAAGTACAAAAAGAATCTGCTGAAAAATTATATGAAGAGTTAAATCAATTAGGTGTTGATGCCATTTTAGATGATAGAGACGAAAGAGCAGGTGTAAAATTCAATGATATGGAACTTATTGGAATTCCAATTAGAATTACAATTGGTAAAAAGATTACTGATGGGGAAATAGAAATAAAATTAAGAACGGAGAGTGAAGCTAAAATAGTGAAGATTGAAAACGTACTAGAAGAAATAAAAAAATTTTTATAAAGTACAGTATATAAAAAGTGAAAGCGAAGAAATATTTAAAAAATTTGGATAAGTGCTTGAAAAAGTGTTTAATTTATGTTAACATGTAATGGCGAAGGATTTTTCTTTGGAGGTGCACCATGAAACGTTTACATCCTGCAATGAAGGCATTGTGTGTTGGACTGATTAGCTTTTGGTACTGGTTTGTTATAGGAGTTATCCGAATAAGATGGATTGTACCGGGAGCTGTTGCATCTATTATCATGATGGCATTTGCTCTAATAACGCGAAAGGATGATGATGAGGACGAATACAGGCTACGGTTCGTTTTCACGTATATCATGGGACTACTAATAACATTTATTATTAGTATGAATATGCACATATCAATTGGAGTGTGCATAGCTAGTGCTATATTAATGCCGTGCTTTGTGTCTAGTGCAATGTATGTAGCACATAAAATTTAGAAAAAGGCAGGATTTTTTCCTGCCTTTTGTTGCAATATACTCTTTTGAGGTGTATAATAAGTTTCGAAAAATCTTTAAGAGGTGTAGATATGTTTGATAAATTGGAAAACGTTGAAAAGCGTTACGAAGAACTGAATGAAAAAATTTCTGACCCTGCAGTGATAGCCAATCAAAGTGAATGGAAAAAACTAATGAAAGAACATGCTGATATTGAAGAAATCGTTGAAAAATATAGAGAATATAAAAAAATTCAAAATTCAATTGAGGATTTAAAAGAAATGCTAAATGATAAAGAAATGCACGATTTAGCACAAATAGAACTTGATGAAGCAAAAGAAAATTTACCAAAAATTGAAGAAGAATTGAAATTATTACTTGTTCCAAAAGATCCAAATGATGATAAAAACGTTATCATGGAGATTAGAGGTGGAGCAGGTGGTGAAGAATCTTCACTATTTGCTGGTGATTTATTTAGAATGTATAGTATGTACGCAGAAAAGAAAAGATGGAAATTTGAAGTATTAAATTTTAATGAAACAGAACTTGGTGGTATTAAAGAAGCCACAATTATGATTACTGGTAAAGGTGCCTATAGTAGATTGAAATTTGAAAGCGGTGTTCATAGAGTTCAAAGAGTTCCAGATACAGAATCAAGTGGTAGAATTCATACATCAACAGCTACGGTTGCCGTACTTCCAGAAGTAGATGATGTAGAAGTTGAAATTAATCCAGCTGACTTAAAAGTGGATACATTCCGTTCTAGTGGAGCTGGTGGACAGCATATTAATAAAACTGAATCTGCGATTAGAATTACGCATATTCCAACGGGAGTTGTAGTAGAATGTCAAACGGAACGTTCACAAATTCAAAATAGAGAAACAGCAATGTCAATGCTTCGTGCAAAACTTTATGAAGCAGAACTTCAAAAGCAGGTAAATGAACAAGCAAGTGCAAGAAAGAGTCAAGTTGGTAGTGGAGATAGAAGTGAAAAAATAAGAACATATAATTTTCCACAAGGAAGAATTACGGACCATAGAATTGGTTTAAGCATCTATCAAATAGATAATTTTTTAAATGGTGACTTAGATGAGATGATAGATGCATTAAACGCAGCAGATAGGGCAGCAAAACTTTCAGAAGAAGAATGATAATTGTAGAGGCGCACTTCGTGTGCCTTTTTTTATATAACAGGAAAGTTACGCACAGTGGGGACGTCCATTAGTTGTGCAACATGACAACATAACTTGTAAAATACAGACATTATGTTTCATATTGCACAACTAATGGACGTCCCCACTGTGCGAATTTCATCTGTACTTACAAAAATTTTGTAAGTACTTGCATTCTTTTTAAAATTATGTTAGTATTTGCGTTGTATAAAATTTATCGAAAAAATGAGTAACTAATCATTTTCAGAAAGGAGGATTTCTCGTGAAAAAGTTAGTGGCATTTTGTGTACTGATGGTAGTATTTGTGCTAATAGTAGCTTTTTGTAGAAATCTGTAAATGATGTGGCGTGAAGATGTGGTGTAATAGGTAACACAGTACATGCGGATGAGTGTGCAGTTGAAAGTTCGAATCTTTCCATCTTTGCCAAAGAGGCAGGAGCAAAAAATGGAATGCTTGAAGTCTATCCATATAACTTTTGAATTGTTTAGAGCAATTTGCAAAAGCTTGCGAAGACTATCATAGAAGACATTCCTATTCTAGCTGTCTGAGCAGTTGGGATGGTTCCTGCCTTACTAAACAACAACGGGAAAGGATATTATATTCTTTCTTTTTTTATGTCAAAAACTCCGTCCCCATTGGATCACCGTTGCCTCGTACTACTATTTCTATAAATCCCATATTTCCCTAAGAAAAAATGGCAAAAATTTGTTGACATATATTCGTAAAAATGGTAAAATATGAACTGCATGTAAAAATGCAAGTAATATAGGGTTTGAAGCGATTGAAACGCTTGAAACATAAAACAAAAATAAGGAGGTGAACACAAAAGATGCCAACGATTAACCAATTAGTTAGAAATGGAAGAAAAAATAAGACTTCTAAATCAAAGGCTCCAGCTTTACAAAAAGGTTATAACTCAAAATTAAAGAGAGTAACTAATAGCTCTAGCCCACAAAAAAGAGGTGTTTGTACAGTAGTTAAAACAACTACACCTAAAAAGCCAAACTCAGCTTTAAGAAAAGTTGCTAGGGTTAGATTAACAAACACACAAGAGGTTACCGCTTATATCCCAGGTGTTGGACACAACCTACAAGAGCACAGCGTTGTTCTAATTAGAGGTGGAAGAGTAAAAGACCTTCCAGGTGTTAGATATCATATCATTAGAGGTACACTTGATACTGCTGGTGTTAAGGATAGAATGCAAGCTCGTTCAAGATACGGAGCAAAAAAACCTAAAAAATCCTAGTTGATTTCAATGAAAAACAGCGACCTGCTGCGTTGAATTAACGATAAAAAATACTCGACGTATCTCGATACGCCTCTGCTTTTTTACATTAATTCACCTTGCATCTCACTATTTTTGATTGAAATCAAATTGCCGAGTTTATATTTGAAATATAAATTGGTTTTAGGATGAAATGTGCTTTTATATAGACTAATTGTTGTCGTGGCTTTTTGTAGTCACTGGATAGTATATAATAAGCACTTAATGTAAACGAAAGTTTACAGAGTACCTTGACATACGGTATTTATAGTATGTTAGTTTAATAAGGAGGGAAGTACAGTGCCAAGAAAAGGTTATGTAGCAAAAAGAGAAATTTTACCAGATCCAGTATATAATAGCAAAGTTGTTACAAAATTAATCAACCAAGTTATGTTAGATGGTAAAAAGACTGTAGCTCAAAAAATCGTTTATGGTGCATTTGAGACAGTTGGTGAAAAAACTGGTAAAGAACCTCTAGCAGCTTTTGAAGAAGCTATGAATAATATCATGCCAGTACTTGAAGTTAAAGCAAGACGTGTTGGTGGTGCAACATACCAAGTTCCAATGGAAATTAGAGCTGAGAGAAGACAAGCTTTAGGTTTAAGATGGTTAGTTAGATATGCTAGAGAGCGTAATGAAAAAACAATGCAAGAAAGACTTGCAAATGAAATAATGGATGCTATTAACGGAATGGGTGGAGCTTTCAAGAAGAAAGAAGATACTCATAAGATGGCGGAAGCAAATAAAGCGTTCGCTCATTATCGTTGGTAATCTCTTTCACATGAAAATCAGCATCTTGCGAAACATTTTATATTAGCTTGGCACTACAGTGCATGCTGAAACTGTAACAAGCAGAGCTTTAACAGTTTCATGTATCGTCGTATCAACACATACGACTCAGCGTTCGCATAAATATAAAATTTTCGCAATCTACTAATTTTGACGTGAAATGCAGAGCATGGATATTGCTTCCATGTGAATGAAAATAATAAAAAGAAAAAATGTAGTAACAAATAAAGTTTATACGATAATTTTGTATCAAAATTATTGTATTGCAGAAATTTTTACGAAGTGAGGAGCGGAGGCGTACGTTGGTACGTTGAGCACCGAAACGAGTAAAAAGTTTTCGCAAGACGATGATTTTCATGCAAAATTCAGAGAAGAGGAGGGAAAAATAAGGTGGCTACCCCAAGAAAAGTTTCACTTGAAAAAACAAGAAATATAGGAATAATGGCTCATATTGATGCTGGTAAAACAACAACAACAGAGAGAATATTATTCTATACTGGTAAGACACATAAAATTGGTGAAGTTCACGAAGGTGCAGCAACTATGGACTGGATGGCACAAGAGCAAGAAAGAGGTATCACAATTACTTCTGCTGCTACTACATGCTTTTGGAAAGACCATAGAATAAATATCATTGATACACCTGGTCACGTTGACTTTACTGTGGAAGTTGAACGTTCTTTAAGAGTACTAGATGGCTCTGTTGCTGTATTTACAGCTAAAGATGGTGTTCAACCACAATCAGAAACTGTTTGGAGACAAGCAGATAAATATAATGTACCAAGACTTGCATACGTTAATAAAATGGATACAACTGGTGCAGATTTCTATAATGTAGTTCAAAAAATTAAAGATAGATTACATGCTAACCCAGTACCAATACAATTACCAATTGGTGCTGAAGATACTTTCGCAGGTATTGTTGATTTAATAAAGATGAGAGCATTCATTCACAAAGACGACTTAGGAAAAGAAATCGAAGAAACAGATATTCCAGCTGATTTAAAGGAAAAAGCTGATAAGTATCGTCAAGAGATGATTGAAGCTGCTGCTGAACAAGATGAAGAATTAATGATGAAATATTTAGAAGGTGAAGAATTAACAGCTGAAGAAATAAAGAAAGGCCTAAGAATTGGAACACTTGCTTGCAAGTTAACTCCAGTTACTGTTGGTTCTTCATATAAAAATAAAGGCGTTCAAGAATTATTGGATGCAATCATTGATTACATGCCAGCTCCAATTGATGTTCCAGCTATTAAAGGTATCAATCCTGATACAAACGAAGAAGTAGAAAGACCATCATCAGATGATGAACCATTTGCTGCACTTGCATTTAAGATTGCAACTGACCCATTTGTTGGAAAACTTTGCTTCTTTAGAGTATATTCAGGAACTTTAGAAGCAGGTACATCAGTACTTAACGCTAACAAAGATAAGAAAGAAAGAATTGGTAGAATTCTTCAAATGCATGCTAACCATAGAGAAGATATTGATAAGGTTTACGCCGGAGATATCGCAGCTGCAGTTGGCTTGAAAGAAGTAACAACTGGTGAAACACTATGTGATGAAAAAGCTCCAGTTATACTTGAATCAATGGAATTCCCAGAACCAGTTATTTCTGTTGCCATTGAGCCAAAAACAAAAGCTGACCAAGAAAAAATGGGTATTGCTTTATCAAAACTTGCTGAAGAAGATCCAACATTTAAGACATATACAGACCAAGAAACAGGTCAAACAATTATTTCTGGTATGGGTGAACTTCACCTAGATATTATTGTTGATAGAATGAAGAGAGAATTCAAAGTTGAATGTAATGTTGGTGCTCCACAGGTTGCATATAAGGAAACAATCAGAAATAAAGTTAAAGCTCAAGGTAAATTCATTAGACAATCAGGTGGTAAAGGACAATATGGTGATGTATGGTTTGAACTTGAACCATTGGAGCCAGGTACAGGTATTCAATTTGAAAGCAAAATTGTTGGTGGTGCTGTTCCTAAGGAATACATTAAACCAACAGAAGATGGTTTCAGAGAAGCTACAAATACAGGTATTTTAGCTGGTTACCCAGTTGTAGACGTTAAAGCCACACTTGTTGATGGATCTTACCACGAAGTTGACTCATCAGAAATGGCATTTAAGATTGCTGCTTCTATGGCATTCAAAGAGTGCTGTAGATTAGCAAAACCAGTTCTTCTAGAACCTATCATGAGAGTAGAAATTGTTGTTCCAGAAGAGTACATGGGAGATGTAATTGGAGATGTTAACTCTAGAAGAGGTAGATTAGAAGGAATGGATGACCAAGGTGGAATGAAGATTATTCATTGCTTTATACCACTATCAGAGATGTTTGGTTATGCAACAGACCTTCGTTCTAAGACTCAAGGTAGAGGAACATATTCAATGGAACCAAGTCATAATGAAGAAGTTCCAAAGTCAATTTTGGAAGCTATTACAGCTCAAAAAAATAAATAAGATTACAGTTGATTTTTTAAATAGAATCAAGTAAAATGTAATCATTAAAAAGACTTTAATATTAAAAATATAAAAAAATAAGGAGGATATTAAAATGGCAAAAGAGAAATTTGAAAGAACCAAACCACACGTTAACATTGGTACAATCGGACATGTTGACCATGGTAAAACAACTTTAACAGCTGCTATTACAAAAGTATTATCATTAAAAGGAGAAGCTGAATTCAAAGCTTACGATCAAATCGACGGTGCTCCAGAAGAAAGAGCAAGAGGTATCACAATTAATACTGCGCACGTTGAATACCAAACAGATGCTAGACACTATGCACACGTTGACTGCCCAGGTCACGCTGACTATGTTAAAAACATGATTACTGGTGCAGCACAAATGGATGGTGCTATCCTAGTTGTTTCTGCAGCTGATGGTCCTATGCCACAAACAAGAGAACACATTCTTCTTGCTAGACAAGTTGGTGTTCCTTACATTGTTGTATTCTTAAATAAATGCGACATGGTTGATGATCCAGAATTGTTAGAATTAGTTGAAATGGAAGTTAGAGATTTACTTTCTAAATATGACTTCCCAGGAGATACAACTCCAATTATCAAAGGTTCTGCATTAAAAGTATTAGAATGTACTTCAACAGATCCTAATGCACCAGAATATGCTTGCATTAAAGAATTAATGGATACAGTTGATAGCTATATCCCAACTCCAGAAAGACCAGTAGATCAACCATTCCTAATGCCTGTTGAAGACGTATTCACAATTACAGGTAGAGGAACAGTTGCTACAGGTAGAGTTGAAAGAGGTATTGCTAAAGTTTCTGATGAAGTTGAAATCGTTGGTATCGCTAAAGAAACAAGAAAGACAGTTATCACAGGTCTAGAAATGTTCAGAAAATCTCTAGATTCAGCTGAAGCTGGTGACAACGTTGGTGCTCTTTTAAGAGGTATTCAAAGAACTGAAATCGAAAGAGGACAAGTTTTAGCAAAACCAGGAACAATTCATCCACATACAAAATTCAAAGGTCAAGTTTACGTATTAACAAAAGAAGAAGGTGGAAGACATAAACCTTTCTTCAGTAACTATAGACCACAATTCTATTTCAGAACAACAGACGTTACAGGAGTTATTACACTTCCTGCTGGTACTGAAATGGTTATGCCTGGTGATAACATCACTATGGATATCGAACTTATCACACCAATCGCTATCGAAAAAGGATTAAAATTCGCTATTCGTGAAGGCGGTAAAACAGTTGGTGCTGGTATCGTTTCAGAGATAGAAGAGTAATGAATTTATTATGATTAATTAAAAAGAAGGTGATTCTAAAATGAATCACCTTCTTTTGTCTAGTCTTCGTCTTCGGGGATGGTCTTGTGGACCTTCCGAAATAAATAGAGTAAGAATGCAGCCGGAATTAGGAACAGTCCAGTGATGGACTGCGTGAGGGCACCAACTGCCCCTATCATGAGGTCGATTATCCCCATGAAGAACAACAATGACGCCAGCAACAGCTTACGAGCCATACATGACCTCCTATAAAATATTATACGGATTAGTAAGGTTTTCCTACAAACATCATGTTAACATAATATAAGTGAAAAGTAAAATTAATATTATTTTTAAGCATAAGCAATTTTAATAATATTGCACGTAATATTTGCTTACAATGGTACAAAAATTTTATTTCTTTTTGATAAGTAATAAGATATAATAGGCTTAAAAAGGAGGTATAAAAATGGATTATAGGAGATTTAATAATACAATCGTTTTGAGAATGGATAGAGGAGAGGAAATTTTAGAAAAAATAAAAGAAGTAGTGCTAAAAGAAAATATCAAGCTAGCGAGCGTTTCAGCGTTAGGAGCCACAAATGACTTTACAGTTGGAGTTTTTAAAGTAGATGAAAAGAAATACTATTCTAATACATTTACAGGAAATTTTGAAATTGTATCTCTTGTTGGAACCATTAATACGATGAATGATGAATTCTATACCCATATTCATATGAGTGCGGGAGATAGTGAGGGAAAGGTATTTGGTGGACATCTAAATAGAGCAATTGTAAGTGCTACATGTGAGATGGTAATTCAAATAATAGATGGAAGAGTAGATAGGTATTTTGATGAAGATGTGGGACTAAATTTATTTCAATTTTAAATTAGGGACGGTTCTTAAATTTAAAATTTTTAAATTTAAGAACGTCTTATTTTATATAACTTTCCTATTGTTTAAGAATAATGACATTAGAAAGTGAAGCAAAGCTTCACATCTAAAAATCAAAAATCTTTGATTTTTAGATTTTCATGTTTCTTATAAATTTGCAAAAAAAGATTGACATAATTTGTAAAGACATGATATAATACGACACAAAACAAAAATGAATAAATTCCTTGAACAACTGTAAAAGGAGGAATATATTATGACACGTATTACTAACTCTGAGGCGAATGCTATTGTAGAGTCTAAGAAGAGCAAGCGGATTTTCAAGATTGTATTGACTGGAGGACCGTGTGCTGGCAAGACGAGTGTCGTAGAAAGGTTTATGCGCATTGCTAAGGCAATTCCCAAGCTTAAGGTAATTTTGTGTAAAGAAGCTGCTACTATTTTGAAGCATAGTGGAATTGATTTCATGACTTGTGGAGGAGGTTCGGTTTTTCAGGAGCGTATAATCGATTGGCAACTAAATGCTGAAGAAACTGCCTACATCGCTGCGATGAAATTTATGGAGAACCATTCGGATTATACGACTATTATTTTGTGTGATCGGGGAATTATGGACGGAGAAGCTTACTACAATACCCCAAATGACTACGAAAAAGTCTTGAATGCCAAGGGGCTTGACAAACGAATGATGTATGACCGCTATGACTCTGTTGTTTGTCTTCGATCTGCGGCAATTGGAGCTCCACAGTTTTATACTACTGCTGATGGTACTCCGCGTGATGAAACAATCGAAGAAGCTGCAAAGCTTGATAAAAAGTGCTGTGCTGCGTGGAGAGATCATCAGCAGTATTTTGAAATTGACAATACTTTCGAATTTTATCCCAAGATGGATAAGGCTATTGCTACGATTTTGAAGATTACTGGTTTGGAAATGCCGAAGAAGATTTGCAGGCGTTATATTGTTGAAATGCCTGATATGTTTGACATTTATGGACGTTGTAGTGATATTGAGGTATGTAAAGATAAGACTTTCTTCATTCGTCAAGATGATCCCAATACTTATACGAGTATTAAGATTCGGAAGGTTGGACAAAATTCTACGTATTATCGTACGATTCAGCGTTGGGGAATGGTAAAGCGTCCTAAGGACGGAAAGGAAGTTGAACAGGCTGTTTATGACAGCACTTTGGAGATTACGGAGAAGGAAATGGTAAATTCGCTGGGGGATGTGGATGGCATGATGAATGCGCTCGAAAAAATGACTTATTCTTTCCATTTGGGAAAATTCGTTTATTGTGAACTGGATGTTTATCCGAATAATACGAAGAGAGCGTATTTGAGGACTTATCTTGACAGTGATACGAAGGATAATGATAATACCATAAGGAACTTCTTCCAGATTGTACGTGAAGTTACGTATAATAGGAAGTATAGTGAGCATGAGATTGCGCGAAGTGCAGGGAAAGTGCTTAATAGGTGAAATGAAATCAGGGACGGTTCTTAAATTTAAATTTTTTAAATTTAAGAACCGTCCCTAATTTAAAAATTTTTTCCTTATTCTTCCATGTTTTTGGTTGCAATTCTAAATTATGTGTATTATAATTTCTTTGTTGCATATATTATTTTTAAGACTTGAAAGGAGACAAATATGAAAATTTTAATTGATGCAATGGGAGGAGACAATAGTCCTGATGAAATAATCAAGGGATGTGTACAAACCATTGATGAATTAGAGTCTGAAATAATTTTAATTGGTGACGAAAAAATAATAAATGAAAAGGTAAGAGAGTTTTATGAAAAAGAGAATATTACAGAAGTAAATTCAAAATTATCCATAAAAAATGCTTCAGAAGTGATATCAAATCATGATTCTCCTACGGAAGCAATCAAAAGAAAAAAGGATTCTTCAATGGTAGTAGGTTTCAAAATGTTAAAAGAAGGTGAAGGAGACGTCTTGATTTCGGCAGGTAGTACAGGTGCTTTTATGGTTGGAGGACTTTTATTAGTTGGTAGAATAAAAGGAATAGATAGACCCGCACTTTGCCCAATTTTACCTTCACATAGTGGTAAAGGATTTATGCTAATCGATAGCGGAGCAAATACCAATTGCAGGCCAATGAATTTAGTACAGTTTGCGCAAATGGGAGAAGTATATATGAAAAATGTGATGCATGTTGAAAATCCTGTTGTTGGTTTATTGAATAATGGTGCCGAAGAGGGAAAAGGAAATGAACTTGCTAAAGAAACATTTACTAGGCTTTCTGAAAATGAAACAGTCAATTTTTATGGAAACATTGAAGGAAGAGAAATTTTTGATGACTTAGTTGATGTAGTGGTTACAGATGGATTTACAGGTAACATTGCTTTAAAAACTATTGAAGGAATGGGCTCAATGATTACTAAGTTGTTAAAAGAAGAATTAATGAGAACACCTTGGTCAAAATTTTTAGCAATGTTAATTAAACCATATTTAAAAAATTTTAAGAAGAGAATGGATTATAGCGAATATGGTGGAGCTTTGCTTTTAGGTATTAAAAAGCCAATGGTAAAATGCCATGGAAGTGCGAATGCTAAAATAGTAAAATTCACATTACATCAAGCAGAAAATTTTGCAAAAAACAACGTTGTAGAGTCGATTGAAAAGATTATTTCAAAAGAAGATATGAAAAAAAATATTGACAATTAACGCGTGGTATATTATTGTATTTTTATAGAGGTAATTATACATATGAATATTGAAGGGAGGCAATTTGGAATGAATCCAGATGCAATTTTAGAAAAAGTTAAAGATGTGATTGTTGAGCAATTAGGTGTTGAAGAGGATACAATTAAATTAGATACATCATTCATTGATGACCTAGGTGCTGATTCTTTAGATATTGTTGAATTAATTATGGCTTTAGAAGAGGAATTTGATATGCAAATACCAGACGGAGAAGCTGAAAAAATATCAACTGTAAATGATGTTGTTGAGTATATTAAAAATAATCAATAAGATGTGAGAGGTGAGTGTTGAGAGGTTAGAACTTCTTAAAACTCATCTCTTATTAAATTAATAGTAGAGGAGCACAGTGTGCTCCATAAATATTTATATTATTAAAATATTGTATAAAGGCGAACCATTCCTTTGTATATGGGTGTTCTACTGTGCATACTGTATTTATATTGTGCATAGCCAATCTGAGCTGTGCATAGCCAATCTATAATTCACATATGTTCATAACAGCTTGGCTATAATTCACTAACATTTAAAACAGCATGGTCATAAGTCAGTTTGTTCGAATAGTTGAGGTATAACATGCTGAATTATTAACACTCTCATGTGTTCGCCACTATAATAAAGCGGAGGTTATAATGAATTTAGAAGAAAAAATAGGATATACTTTTCAAAATAAAAATTTCTTAGAAATTGCACTTACTCATACATCTTATGCTAATGAGATTAAGGGCAAGCAAAATAATGAGAGAAGTGAATTCTTAGGTGATGCAGTATTAGAATTAATTTCAAGTGAGTACATTTTTAAAACATATCCTAATCTCTCTGAAGGAGAAATGACTAAAACTAGGGCTTATTGTGTATGTGAAGATTCACTAGCTGAATTTGCAAATAAGTATGGCTTTAGTGATTTTTTACATGTTGGAAAGAGTGAAGAAAAGATAAATGGTGTGTATAGAAACTCAATCATTGCAGATAGTGTTGAAGCGGTTATAGGAGCAATTTTTTTAGATAGTGGAATGGAAGCTGCTAAAAATTTTATTCTCCCACATGTTATAAAAAAGGCAGAAGAATTCTTTAAGAGCGGTGGTAAAGATTATAAAACACAACTTCAAGAGAAGCTTCAAATTCACGGAGATGTAAAGATTGAATATAAAATCGTAAGAGAAGAAGGACCAGAACACAATAAAACTTTTGTGTCAGAAGTGTATTGTAATGGTAAACTTCTTGGTCAAGGAAAGGGAAAAAGTAAGAAAGAAGCAGAAATGGAAGCAGCAAAAAAAGCTTTGTAAATAAACATATAAAATAAAAACTATTTGAAAGGATTGATACTAACTTATGCAATTAAAATCGTCAAAATTAAAATCCTTTTGAATAGTTTTTTAAATTTAGTAGTTTCATTGACTTAAAAATTCTATGTATGCTAAAATAAAATCGTAGGAGTTGATAGCATGAAAAATGTTTTAATTTCTGGGTATTATGGTTTTAATAATACTGGGGATGAAGCAATGATTGAGACGATGTCAAGCTTACTTGCTAAAAAAAATTATGGACTTATTGTTCTTTCTTCTAATCCTGAAAGAACAAAGGAGTTATATAATGTGCAAGCGTATGATAGATATAAAATTTCTGAAGTGAAAAAGGCAATTAAAAATTCAGACATGATTGTTAGTGGTGGTGGGACACTCTTCCAGGACATTACCAGTAGAAAAAGTATTTTATACTATCTTGGGATTATTAAACTTGCCCAAATGCAACATAAAAAAATTTGCATAGCTTATCAAGGAATGGGACCACTAGCAAGTAGTTTTAATCGCATAATAACAAAAAACATTTTAAATAAAAAGAGTGTGAAATTGATTGCACTTAGAGATGATCAAGCAATAGATTTTGCAAAAGAGATAGGAATCGATAAAGGAAAAATAATATTTTCTTCCGATATGATATTTATGCTTGAACCACCGCCAAAGGAAAGGTGTAATAAAATACTTAGAGATAATGTTCACGGATATAAAGAAGGGCAGAAACTAATTGGAATTTCAATCAGAGAATGGAAAGATAAGGATAGGACGGATTTGTTTGCTGAACTAGCTGACAAGCTTGTTGAAGCTTATGATGCAAGAATTGTTTTTTTCCCTTTTCATAAACCAAAAGATGCTGAAATTAGCAAGATTGTTATGCATAAAATGAAGCATGAAGAAGCTGCAGTTCTTATGCCTAATAGATATTTACCATCTGAAATTTTAGGAACGATGGGACTGATGGATATTAATATTGGTGTGAGACTTCATTCTCTAGTATTTTCAGCAGTTATGAATGTACCTACAGTTGGCATTTCATATGATCCAAAGATTGATGGCTTTCTAGACACAATTGATATGAAATCCATTTGTACATATGATAACATAGATATTGATAAAATATTAAAAGAAGTAAGGCGATTGCTTGAAGATGATAAAGTAGATTATTCAGAAAAAATAGACTATTTTAAAAGAATTGGAATAGAGACATTGGATAGAATATTAAATGAATTAGAAAAGTAAGTAGAGAAAAGGAGAATAGAATGGACTTAAAAGAAATTGCAAAAGAAGTTAGAAAAGATATATTACTTGAGGTTTATTCTGCAAAGTCTGGACATCCAGGAGGTTCACTTTCTTGTGCAGATATTTTAACAGCAATATATTTTGAATTGTTAAACGAAGGAGACAAAGTTGTTCTTTCCAAAGGACATGCTTCACCTGCACTTTATGCAGTATTAGCTGAAAAAGGTTTCTTCCCTAAAGAAGAACTTGAAAACTTTAGAAAACTAGGAAGCATACTTCAAGGGCATCCTTCCTCAAGGAGCACACCAGGTGTTGATGTATCAAGTGGTTCACTTGGACAAGGATTATCGGTTGCTAATGGAATCGCTCTTGCATTTAAGATAGATAAGAAAGATAATTTTGTATATGTAATTTTAGGAGATGGTGAAATTCAAGAAGGACAAATTTGGGAAGCTGCTATGACTTCTAATCATTATCACTTAAATAACGTAATTGCATTTTTAGATTATAACAAATTGCAAATTGATGGAAGTAATGATGATGTTATGACAGTAGCACCTGTTGACAAAAAGTTTGAAGCATTTGGCTGGTATGTTCAAAGAATAAATGGGCATGATTTTGATTCGATTATTACTGCCGTTAATAAAGCTAAGAATCAAAATAAACCAAGTATGATAATAGCTGATACCATAAAAGGAAAAGGAGTTCCTTTCATGGAAAATCAAGTGGCATGGCATGGAAAGGCACCGAATGAAGAACAGTATAAAGAAGCACTTAATTTCGTCAAATAGGGACAATCCTTTTTGACAAAAAATTGACGAGCGGTGTTTTATTAATTAACTATTATTTCTTTGTCAAAAAGGGTTGTTCTTATTTGATGAAAACTTGATAGAATAGTGTTATTAAGAGGAGGTAAAAATGAAAGCGACGAGAGATAGTTACGGAGATGCTTTAGTAGAGCTAGGAGAAAAATATAAAAATTTAGTAGTACTTGATGCAGATTTGGCAAGTGCCACTAAAACGGTAGGATTTAAAAATACTTATCCTGATAGATTTTTTGATATGGGAATTGCTGAGCAAGATATGATGGGAACAGCAGCTGGACTTGCAACGCAAGGTAAAGTACCATTTGCTAGTACATTTGCCATGTTTGCAACAGGAAGAGCTTACGATCAAGTTAGAAATTCAATTGCATATCCAAATTTAAATGTAAAAATTGCTGCTACACATGCGGGAGTTACAGTTGGTGAAGATGGTGCAACACATCAATCATTAGAAGACATTGCTTTAATGCGTTCTATGCCTAATATGGTAGTAGTTTCTCCATCAGATGATGCACAAGCACATTTTTTGATTGAAGAAGCAATTAGACATGATGGCCCAGTATACATTAGACTTACTAGACCTGCTACGGAGGATATATATGATATGAATTACCATTTTGAATTTGGAAAAGGAATTCAACATGGAGATGGAACAGATGCAACAATTATAGCAACGGGTATTACTGTTAGTGAAGCAATAAAAGCACAAAAAGAATTAGAAAAAGAAAATATTAATGTTAGGGTAATTGACATCCATACGATTAAGCCACTTGATAAAGATATTATTGTTAAAGCAGCAAAAGAAACAAAGAAAATAATAACAGTAGAAGACCACAATGTAATTGGAGGATTAGGGACAGCAGTTGCAGAAGTGCTTTGTGAGAACTATCCAAAAGAAATTGTAAAATTGGGTGTTAAAGATGAATTTGGAAAATCGGGTAAATGGAATGAACTTATGGAGTATTACCATATAACAGCAAAATATATTATTGAAGAAGTGAAGAAGTTATCCTGAAATGAAAAGGGGGACAAAAGGGACTGCTGTGCCAACGGAGACGGAGGATTTCGACCTGGTCGAAATCCTCCGTCTCCGTTGGCACTATTGGCACACATTTTTCCAAAATTTTCCCATAAAATTCACATAGATTTTATTGATTTTAAAATTATTTATTGGTAAAATATTCATGTATAAAGAAAATGGGAGGACTGGCAATGATTACATTTGAAAATATATCGAAGACGTATTCTACTGGCACAGAGGCAGTACATGATGTCAGTTTAGAAATTGAAAAAGGTGAATTTGCGTTTATCGTTGGTCCTAGTGGTTGTGGAAAATCAACACTTATCAAAATGCTATTAAAAGAAATTGAACCTACCACAGGTAGGATATATATAAACGGAAAAGATATAACAAATTTACCAAAGAAAAAAGTTCCTTACTTGCGTAGAAGTATGGGAATTGTATTCCAAGATTTTAGACTTTTACAAGATAAAACAGTATACGAAAATGTTGCATTTGCAATGAGAGTAATAGAATCAAATCCAAAGTTAATAAAGAAACAAGTCCCAAATGCATTATCACTTGTTGGATTATTAAATAAGGCTAAAATGTATCCAGATGAATTATCAGGCGGTGAACAACAAAGAGTTGCAGTTGCAAGGGCAATCGTTAATAATCCAATGATGCTAATTGCAGACGAACCAACAGGAAATTTAGATCCCGATACAGCATGGGAAATCATGTCGCTTTTAAATGACATTAATAGAAGAGGAACAACAGTTGTAATAGCTACTCACGCAAAAGAAATTGTAGATAAAATGCAAAAAAGGGTTATTGCAATTGATAAAGGAGAAATACATAGTGATATTAAGCGAGGTGTATACACGATATGATAAATACGATTGGCTATTGGTTTATTGAAAGCATTGAAGGAATTAAGAAAAATAGAAAAACATTTTTTATAGGACTAGGAACCATGATTGCTGTGCTTTGCATTATTGGTGCGTTATATATTTTACAAATAAATGCAAATTCATTTATGGGGTCTGTGAATGAAGATGAGAGTAAAGTTAATTTATATGTCCAAGGATTAACTTCAGGAGAAGTTACAATTATATTTGGTCAATTAACTTCAATAGAAGGCGTTTCAAAAGTTGAATATATTGATGAAAGACAAGCGTATGAGAAAGCAAGGCAAATGGACCCAAAAATTGTAGAGGGAATAACACCAGAAGAAGGTGTTTTTAAACCATCATTTATATTAACAGTTGAAGGGGATTCAAATGGAAATATTGCCTCTATTCAGCAAGAGGTGTTTAACATTGAAAGATTAAAGCAAGCAATTACAAAATCAGATGGTTTTAATGAAGCAGAAAAATCGATTAAGATTGCAAAAACAATTGAAGTTGTTTCGATAACAGTTTTATTTTTAGTAACAGTATTAGGGTGCTTCTTAATGATGAATTCAATTAAACTTGCTTTATATGCTAGACGAAAAGAGATTTCTATTATGAAATATGTAGGAGCAACAGATACATTTACTAGAGCGCCATTCATCATGGAAGGATTAATTATAGCTTTAATTGCAGCAGCTATTACTTTGCTTATCACAAGTTTAGTTTATGGCGGAATACTAAACACAACAAATGAGGTACAATTATTTAATTTTATGGTTTCAAAAGAAGAAATTTTATCTAAGCTTTCAATATTATTAGTAGTAGTTAGTGTAGGAATCGGTACGATAGGAAGTGCAATGTCTATTAGTAAATATTTGGATGTATAAAAAGGAGGGATATACATATGAAAAAATCATTATGCTTTCTTTTGATTTTATCAACAATGTTTACTACAGTTTTTGCTTCATCAGCTCAAAACAAATTAGATGAAACAAATAAAAGTATTAAAACTCAAAAAGAACAATTAAATCAAATTAAATCAGATAAAAAAGATACATTGGCTGAAATTGATAGCTTAGATAAGCAAATATCAACAACAGAAAGTACAATTAGTTCTTTAGAATTAGAAATAGAAGATCTAGAAGATGATATTTCACTTGCGGAATCTAATCTAGAGTATTCTCAAAAACAATATGATGCCAAAGATGCAATTAGAAAAAAGAGAGTGGCAGCATATTATGAAAATGGAACAACTTCATACTGGGAAATGCTATTAACTTCAGAAAACATGTCTGATTATTTATATCGAAAACAAATTTTAGAAGATGTTATGGACTTCGATAAAAATCTTTTAGATGAGCTTACAATCGCAAGAAAACAAATTGAGGAAGAAAAGAAAGAATTAGAAGAAAATAAATTATTAGTTGAAAATAAAAAGAAAGAAGCAGAAGAAAAGAAACTTGCATTAAATCAATCAAGAACTGTTAGAACAACATATTTAGCAGAATTAAATGCTTCTGAGAAAACTTTGAGTGATTCAATTGATAAATTACAACAACAGGCGGATAGCTTAGTTGCTCAAATTAGAGCAGCATCTTCGAGTAGCAGTAGTTCAAAATATACAGGAGGCACTATGGCTTGGCCACTTCCAGGATTCTATACAATTACTTCACCATTCGGAAATAGACTTCATCCTGTACTTAAAGTTTATAAAATGCATACAGGTGTTGATATAGCCGGTAGTGGTTGTAATGGAAAGAATGTTGTTGCAGCAGCGGATGGTACAGTAATTACAGCAGGATGGATTTCAGGATATGGTAACACAGTAATTATCGATCATGGTGGCGGAATTACAACATTGTATGGACATTCACAAAAACTTTTAGTTTCAAAAGGACAAAAGGTTTCAAGGGGACAAGCAATTATGCTTGTAGGAATGACTGGCTATGCTACAGGACCACATTTACATTTCGAGGTTAGGGAAAATGGTAAGTATGTAAATCCAATGGATGGATATTTGCAAAAATAAAATTTTTTAAATCAAGGCGATAGAGTAAAAAATGGACAGGTACCTAGATTATTAAACTTGGTACCTGTTTTTTTTTTTTTTTTTTTTCTTTATTTAGTTTCGGATGCTGTAGCATATTTCTTTAGTTTTTCATTTACTAAGTAATTAACAGTTCCTGCTGGATACTCTCCATTTTTATTTTTCTTTCCTGCAGGTACACCTGTTAGAAGTTCAATTCCTTCATCTACTGATTTAATTGCATAGATGTGGAACATACCATCCTTAACAGCCTTTATAACTTCATCTGAAAGATTTAAGTTCTTAATGTTTGAATGTGGCATCATAATCCCTTGATCACCAGTAAGTCCACGAAGTTTACAAATATTAAAGAATCCTTCTATTTTATCAGTTAATCCACCAATAGGTTGAATTTCACCTTTTTGATTAACAGATCCAGTTACAGCAATATTTTGCTTAATTGGAAGTTCTGAAAGGCTAGATAAAATAGCATATAATTCAGTACTTGATGCACTGTCACCATCTACACCATTATACATTTGTTCGAAACATAGGCTAGCAGAAAGTGCGAGAGGTCTATCTTGAGCAAATTTTTCACCAATATATGCGGACAAAATCATGACACCTTTAGAATGAGTTGTACCACTCATTTCCACTTCACGTTCAATATTGACAATACCACTTTTACCAACATAAGTATTAGCGGTGATTTTTGCGGGCTTTCCAAATGAGTAGTCTCCAACGTTCATTACAGAAAGACCATTGATTTGTCCAACTTTTTCACCAGTTGTATCAATCATAATAGTACCATTTTGAATCATTTCAACTAGTCGTTGGTCATATTTATTTACTCTTTCAATTCTTTCTTCTATCGCTTTTTTTACGTAAGAAGCAGTAACAACTTTCGCTCCGTCCATCCTTGCCCATGTGCATGATTCACCAAGTAATTCAGTTATTTCATTTAATTGTGTCGATAATTTGTTTTGATTATCAACAATACGTGAACAGTATTCAATTACTTTTGCAACAGCACCACTATTAAAGTGAGGAGCTTTTTCTTTTTCACAAAAGTTGTGAATAAATTGTGCAATCTTAAACATATTACTTTCCGTACGTGGAGCTTCCTCATCAAATTCTGCTTTAACTTTAAATAGCTTTTTGAAGTCCTCGTCAATATTTAAAAGTTGGTAGTAAATATAAGAAGGACCAACTAAAATAACTTTCATATTCACTGGAATTGGTTCTGGCTTTAAACTTGAAATTGCCACGGTATTTAATTGATAGTCTTTTAAATTATCTACATGAATTTCTCTCGTTCTTAATACTCTTTTAAAGCAATCCCAAATTAAAGGATTTGTAAGTAAGTCCCTTATTTGAAGGACAATATAACCACCATTTGCTTTATGAATAAGACCAGGTTTAATTAAAGTGAAGTCTGTTCTTAATGTACCAAAAGAATTTTCATATTCAAGTTTTCCAAATAAATTATAGAAAGATGGATTCGAGTCAATAATAACAGGAGCACCTTCTAAATTACTATTATCTACAAAAAGATTTACTTTATATTTATGCCATGGTTTTTGAGTTTCTTGTTTTGGCATAGGCATTGGCCCCATAGGTTTTTGTTCTTCTTCTATAAAAGCATTTAAATTTGTTAAGATGTCTTTTTGAACATTCTTTAAAAAGTCTTGTATTTTAGCAAATTTTTTATATTTATTTCTAAGTTCATTTACTTGAATTGTTACTGCAAAAAGAGCAATATTATTTTGCCAAGAGTCCATCTTTTCAGCAGCTCTCTTTTCCAACTCCTTAATTTTTGTCATAGTATCGATTGTTTGTTGTTGAATCAATACGCTACGAGCTTCGAAATCATTTTTCGTTTTTTCATCTAATGCATTAAATTCATCTTCAGTTAAAGTCTTTCCATCTATCATCGGTAGAAAGTAAATTCCAGAAGAAGTATTTTTAATTTCAAAGCCTTGTTTCATTGCATCTTTATTTAATTTTTCAATTAATCTTATTTTCTTTTCTTCAACATCTTTTTGAATGTTTGCTTTTTCTTTTTCAAAATCTTGATTATTAAATGCAGAAGTGATTTCTGCTTTTATTGTTTGAATAAATGAATCCATATCGTTTGCAAATTGTTTCCCAATACCGGCTGGAAGCGAAACAGCAATTGGCTCATTTGAATTATTAAAGTTATATAAATAAATCCAATCGTTAGGAATAGGTTTATCCTTGGCAATATCATTTAATTTGTTTCTAATGTAAATTGTTTTACCAATTCCTGTAGGACCTTCTAAATATAGGTTGTAGCCTTTAATATCGATATTTAATCCAAATTCAATTGCCTTAATTCCTCTAGCTTGTCCAATCGTTCCAGTGAATGGCTCTAGTTCCCTTGTTGTTTTAAATTTAAAATTGGTAGGGTCACATTCTTTTTTCAATTGCGTATAACTTAATTCCTTTATTCTTGCCATATTAATATCCTTCCTCTCTTGTAGATATAAATAAAATTAAAAACATTATTGAAGTAGGTTTTTAATCTCATTTTTCATTTGTTTTTAAAATGCTTTTGTCATCAAAATTGCATCATCATAAGTCCCGTCAGGATTTTTGTAATATCCTTTACGAATACCATCTGATTGAAAACCAAATTTTTCATATAATTTTTGTGCAGAAAAATTATTACATCTTACTTCTAGATAGATATAAGAAATGCCATGTTCATTACAATTTGTTAATAGTTCTTTTACAAGTTTACTTGCAATGCCGTTTCTTCTATATTGCGAGTGAACAGCAATATTCATGATATGACATTCATCAATTATCATCCAAGAGCCAATATATCCAACTACTTTGTCATCAACTCTTGCAACTAAATAAGTCGCAAGCATGTTTTTTAATTCTTCCTCAAAAGAAGATTTAGACCAAGGAATTGGAAAAGAATCTTTATCAATTTTATATACATCATCTAAATCATCAAATGTCATTTTTTCAATTTTGATTTGTGTCATATAATTCTTTACTCCCTTCGTAGTGGCAAACTTTATTCACTATGGATCACATAGTACTCCACTACGTTTCTTCCAGCATTCTTTCAGCTTGAGACTTTCTTAAATATAAAGGATGAAGTTCATCACTATAGTTTATTCCATATTGATTCAATTTATCAAATGCTGCTTTTGCAATAGAAACAGCAGATTGTCCATTGAAATAATATGGAGCAAAAAATGCTCTTTCATTTAATTCGTTTTGTAGCATATCATGATAAGAAATAGCTCCATCTCCAACAAATAAAACTTTCTCATCATGCTTTTTAATTTCTTCAATTAAACTGTCAATAGAATTTGTTAAATAATCACCTATCATTTGTGGAGCAGTATCTAATTTGTATAGTGCAGAATAAACATTGTTATTTTTGGCATCTAAAATGCTGCAAACCAAGCCATCAAATGTTGGCACGTTATATGCAAGTCCTTCCAAAGTGGAAACGGAAATCGTTGGTTTGTTCAAACTAAGTGCGAACCCTTTCATTGTTGCAATACCAATTCTAATTCCAGTGAAAGAACCAGGTCCAACACAACATGCAAAAGCATCAATATCGTTTAAACTTATATTAGAGAACTTCAATAGTTCGTCTACTAACGGTAATAAAGTCTCAGAATGAGTTTTTCCAATATTAATGGTGAAATTTGCAATTACTTTTCCTTGGCGCACGCTGTGCGCCTCTACGATGTTGTCAGCATTGTGATGAAACGCATCGTGGGTCATATGTTGTTCCGAAGCGGCACCATCATGGCGCACGCTGTGCGCCTCTACTGGCTTGCTGTTATTGTGATCAACATCAGTGTTGTAGCGGAGCATAGTGTGCTCCATATCTTCCTCTAAAACAGCAACATTACAATTAGGTCCCGAAGTATCAATTGCTAAAATCTTCATCTTATTTAAACACCTCCGATAAAAATGATTCGTATTTATTTCCAATTGGAGTAAATTCGATTACTCTTTTATTTTCATCTTCGGTATCTTTGCTGATTGAAATTTTAATATATTCATGTGGAAGATAACTTTGAATCTTTTCCCCCCACTCAATTAGGCAGATTCCTTTGTCGTAAAATTCTTCCCCACCAATGGCTAAAAATTCATCTTCAAAATCAAAACGATATACATCAAAGTGAAATAATGTGAGGTCATTTGTTAGTTCATATTCGTTAATGATTGTAAATGTCGGACTGCTTGCTTCCTCTTCTTTACCAAAATAACTTAGAATTCCAGAAACAAACATTGTTTTTCCAGCTCCTAAATCTCCGGACAAAACCAGTGTATTACCTTTTTGTAAGTGAGGAGCGAGCTTCCTTCCTAACATTTTTGTTTCATCAGTTGAGTTTGATATTAATTTTATCATGTTAAATTCCTTCCTTGTGTAGCTTTACAGCTACTATTACTATCGAAGATATTTTATAACAAAAGGGCTGAAAAGTAAATGAAAATGAGGGAATTTATTTGAATTTTTATTAATGGTTATAGCGAATACAGTAAGCTTCATTTTAATTTGTAACCAAATTATTTGTGAAATCATATTATCTAATAATAGTTTACAAAAGAAGGAGTGAACTAAACTTGAAACTTAGTGAAATAAAATTAGGAGAAGAAGTATGTGTTACAAAAATATCTAAAGAAAGTTCTATTACAAGAAGACTCTTAGATATTGGTTTGATACCGGGAACTAAGGTAGAGTGTGTTTTAGTAAGTCCAATGAAAAATCCAAAGGCATATATGATTCGAGGAGCGGTAATTGCTATTAGAAATGAGGACGCTGCTGATATAGAAATTGAGTAAGAATACAGGGGCATACATAAATTGGTGCGATTGAAACGAGCGATAGCCAAATTGTTATGAGTAATAATGCATTATAGATGGACTATCACAGCATAAAGTTAGCATGCCAAAAATAGTATGCTCCATTGAAAGGGGAGACTTCGTGAAAAAGTTAAAAAAAGTTTTATTAATTCGGAAATCCCAATGTGGGGAAGAGTACTGTTTTTAATGCATTAACTGGAATGAATCAACATACTGGAAATTGGCCACGGAAAAACTGTGGAAAGTAGTAGAGGAAAATATGAACATCATGGTAGAGAATATGAAATATATGATTTACCAGGTACCTATTCTTTAATCCCTCATTCAAAGGAAGAGGAAGTTGTTCGAGAGTTTATTTGTTACCAGGACTATGATGTAGTTGTAGCGGTTTGTGATGCAGTGTGCTTAGAAAGAAATTTAAACTTAGTTTTACAAGTGCTTGCAATATGTAAAAATGTAGTGGTATGTGTGAATTTAATGGATGAAGCAAAGAAGAAAAAAATAAAAATAAACATAGAGGGATTGTCAAAAGAGCTAGGGGTGCCTGTGATTGGAATTGTTGCAAGAAAAAAAGTGGGACTTGAAAAATTATTAGAAAACATTGAAAAACTTTCAGATGTTTCTAATGTTAGAAAAGTAGATAATGTTAATGAAAGAATTTCAGATAAAACAACCACTACATTTGTAAAAAAAGCGGAAGATATTTGTAAAAGATATATTATTTTTGAAAAGAAAGATTACGATAAAAAAGATAGAAAAATAGATAAGATATTGACGAGTAAAATTACTGGTATTCCAATCATGCTATTGCTTTTAGCATTAGTTTTTTGGATAACAATCTATTTATCCAATTATCCATCTACATGGCTATTTAACTTATTCAATTGGTTAGGAGAAAAAATAACAAATGGAATGCTTGCAATTCATTTCCCTAATTGGTTGATTGATGTTTTAATGAACGGAGTGTACAAAGTGTTAACATGGGTGGTGGCAGTGATGTTTCCTCCTATGGCGATATTCTTTCCATTATTTACTTTTTTAGAAGATTTAGGCTATTTGCCAAGAATTGCATTTAATCTAGACAATGCTTTTAAGAAATGCCAAGCATGTGGAAAGCAAGCTTTAACCATGTGTATGGGATTTGGCTGTAATGCATGTGGAGTGAGTGGATGTAGAATTATTGATTCTCCTAGAGAAAGATTAATTGCAATTTTAACGAATAATTTTGTTCCATGTAATGGAAGATTCCCAACACTTATTTCAATTATTAGCATGTTCTTTGCATTTGGAATTACGGGTGTATGTCGGAAGTATAGCAGGAGTTTTGATATTAACTCTTATGATTCTACTAGGAATTGGAGCGACTTTTTTCTTCTCTAATTTTTTATCTAAAACTTTTTTGCGAGGTGAAGCCTCTTCATTCACTTTAGAACTCCCACCATATCGAACCCCACAATTTGGAAAAATTCTTGTTAGGTCTCTTTTAGATAGAACATTATTTGTACTTGGAAGGGCAGTGGTTGTTGCAGCACCAGCTGGTTTAGTTATTTGGATACTTGCGAATATTAATGTGGATGGAATGAGTATTTTAAATCATTGTACAGAGTTTTTAAATCCATTTGCAAAATTAATGGGATTAGATGGAACAATATTAATGGCATTTATACTTGGCTTTCCTGCCAATGAAATTGTGTTCCCAATTATTTTGATGTCTTACTTATCCACAGGGCAACTCATTGAGATTGAAGAAATAAGTGAGATGAGAGAGATATTAATTCAAAACGGATGGACCTGGGTGACGGCAATATGCACAATGATATTCTCGCTAATGCACTGGCCATGTTCGACTACGGTAATTACAATATTTAAAGAGACAAAAAGTTGGAAGTGGACTGCTTTAGCAGTGCTTTTACCAACCATTGCAGGAATGATTTTGTGTATTGCAATTCATTTTTTTGGAACAATGATTAGATAAATAACAATTTGTCGGGGTCTTGGAGAGCCATTGGAGACGGAGACGGAGGATTTTCGACCAATAGGGACGGAGGATTTTGGCAATTTTTCGACCAATAGGGACGGAGGATTTTGGCTGAATGCACA
>JAFUGH010000025.1 GCA_017469465.1 Clostridia bacterium
TTCAGTGGTTCCACATTCGATTTGGCTTATATAACTTATGGAAACTCCTAATTTTTCTGCTAGAGTGGATTGCGTAATATTAGCTTGAAGTCTAAATTTTTTTACTCTTCGACCAATTGCGACATAATTAATCATTTTAATCACCAATTAAATTATAACAGCAATAACTAAAAATGGAAGAAAGCAATAGATTAATATATTTAACCTATTAGTAAATGCGGTGAAATATTGTAATTAGTATTTCTCGGTTAAATTGATTTACACAATGAAGAAAGAATTTGGCATATTTATATTAAATAAAAGATTAGAACATAATTATACTTTAAGAGAATTTTCTAGAATGATTGGAATATCACCTGAATATCTTTCAAAAATAGAAAATGGATTACGCTCTGCTCCAAACGAAGATGTTCTCAATAAGATATCCAATAAACT
Source organism: Clostridia bacterium (assembly GCA_017469465.1). Lineage (GTDB taxonomy): Bacteria > Bacillota > Clostridia > TANB77 > UBA1234 > UBA1234. The sequence goes on from JAFUGH010000025.1 coordinate 436, forward strand.
AGTTTTGGATGTAGAAGAAAAGGAACAACTATATGACTTAGCGGCGCAATCAAAGCCTAACTTATCATTAGCGTCTGATTTGATCGAATATATTCAAGAAAACGAAATGTTGCATAAAGTGTTGAGAATTACTAAGAGATATAAATTATCGAATAAGGAATGGAAAGAAATTTTCAATTATATAAAAAATTTTTATTTATAAATAAAATTCTACATAAGATCCGAGTTCTTTACTTGGATTTTCTTTTGGAACAAGTGTGTACAAATAAGTACACAGAGGAAGGTGCAAAGTAATTGATTAAAACAAAAGAAAAGATATTATATCAATTTGATATTAGATGTCCATGTTGTAAACGAAAACTTATGATATTAAATTTATCAAATTATAATAAACCACAAGTTAGTGTTTTAGGGCGTGGAGAATTGGGTTTACATAACACAGAAACACGATGTCCTGTATGCAAGTCATTTGTGGCAGTTGATGTATAAAATTAAATATAATACTTAGTACGAGCCTACAGCCGGAAACGCTGATTTAATCAGTAGGAACGAGCTTACGAAACGCCGACAAGTTTATAGCTTTTAATGCTATACTCTGTCGGCATTTTTTTGCCTTTTTGCGTTAAAAGCAGAAAGGGCAAAATGTTTTGTAGGAACAAAAGTCCTCCAATCAAAATAATTTTTTTAATTTCATTTAGATTGGAGGAATAATCATGGACAAGCGTCCAAAAAGAAGAAAGGATAAATATAATCCATATACATTGGAAACAGTAGACAACAAATTCTATGTGTCATTTTCTGATTCAAATAAAATAAAACAGAGGGTAGAGGTGTCACAAGATGTATATGATTGTTTTGATGAATATGAGCTGATTGAGCTTTCAGCGATGAATGAGTATGACAGACATATTGAACAGTCAGAATTGCTCGAATCTACTCTGGAAAATAGATCTTGGAATAAGGAAATACCGTTGTATGATGTTGTTGAAAAAAAGTACATTTCAAAAGAAGTGCGGCAGGCAATAAATACATTACCTGCCGCTCAGAGACAAAGACTTATAAAATATTATTATCAAAGCAAGAACTATAAGAAAATTGCAGAAGAGGAGGGTTGTGAATACCAGTGCGTTCAGCGCTCGATATATAGAGCTAAGAAAAAGTTGAAAACTTTATTAAATCAGTTCAAAGATTAAAACTCTTTAGCGATTAATGGTGTGATAAGTAAAATATAAGATCTTGTCACACCATTATTTTTGCACGTTTTTTAACTTAATTTGTAATGTTCACAAAATTGTATGCGAAATTTGGTTTATTTTGCATAAATGTGACTGAATAATTTCTACACCTTGGTTTTGTAAATAGTATAGAAATAGATACCAGTTAATGTTAAAATAGTGTATATAAGTGCATATGATGAATATAATTGAAAATAAGACTACAAAAGAGGACAAATTATGGTTGATAAAGAAAAAATTCAGCAATTAACGCAAGAATTCTTATTGGCAATTGGAGAAGATCCAGAAAGAGATGGACTTAAAGATACGCCTCGTAGAGTTGCTAATATGTGTGATGAGTTACTGAATTCAGAATATAATAAACTAGATTATACTTCATTTGATTCTAATAATTATGACGGAATTGTTTTGATAAAAGACATTAGCTTTACATCAATTTGTGAACATCATCTAATGCCTTTTATAGGTAAAATAAACATTGCATATATACCATCTGATGAAGTTTTAGGGATAAGTAAATTTGCAAGAATAGTTGATAAACATGCTAAAAATCTTCAATTACAAGAAAGACTTGCCAAAGAAATTCTTCTTGACATCCAAGAGTCAATTTCTCCAAAAGGGATAGCAATATATATTGAAGCAAAACATCTTTGCATGAATATAAGAGGAGCTAAAAGAAAGGATTCATCAACTATTACAGCGCTTTTTTTAGGAGAATTTGACGATATCAAAATGCAAAATGTATTTTTGAATCTGATAAAATAGATATAGGTGTTAATTATGCCGTATACTGATATGATAAAATCGGCAAGTGAATATTTATTTGAGTGTCAAAAAGATGATGGCGGAATTGCGTTTTCTAATCGAAATGATGCTTTGAGTGGAGTATGGACAACTGCTGAGGTTTTAGAAGCAATGTTGTTGCATAATCAAATAAATAGAGGATTATCTACGTTAGATGAACTTATTCATATGGTGCAGTATTTATTGAATAAGTTTATCATATGTAAAGATGGTACTAATACAGGTTATTGGGAAGATGTAGATGGCAATGGCCCTTCAACAACATCTACTGGACATACAATATATTCGTTGCAGACATTTTCAAATATTTACTTAGAAAATTCAAAAGTATCATATATCGAATTTGATATAGATGAGTCTATAGATTTGAAAAAACTAAAGCAAAGGATTAGAAGTTGTATAGAAAAGGGTATAAATTGGCTTTTAGATAATCAACAAGCAGATAAAGGATGGTGTTGGACTGAGAAAAACGATAAAGAAGAAAGTAAAGTATTATGTACTTTTTATGTCTTAAAGGGGATGAATGCGATAGGTAGTAATGAAAATAGCAGAAGTGTAGAGAAAGCCTGCTTGTTTATTAAAGAAACTATCGAGGATGAACTCAATAGAAAAGTAGAACAGTTAAATGAAAAACAAAGAATAAGATGTTTAGCTGATATAATGTATGGATATATCGCGTTATTGGAATCTAAATATTTAAAGCAGGGGGATATTAACTTAAAAGATAGAATAATGAATTATATAAAACACAATTGTAAAAATCTTTCCAATTATATTGACTCAAAAAAAATACAAGAAAGAAACTTTGTCTATAATATTCCTTATATTGCTTTAAATGTTTTTTTGCGAACTGAAGAATATACTTTTAAGAATGAAATTGTCCGTTTGCTTGACTATTTTCAAAAGCAAAAAGATAAGTATGGGTATTGGGAAGTCGAAAAAAACGGGATTAAAGAAACTACATGGGTAACAGCGGAGGCAATGATTGTTTTATCATTAGCACAGAGCAATTATATAAAATTTAAAAATAATGTGTTGATGCCGCAGAAGCAGAGAAGATTAAAAAAGATATTATTGATAACCACGTTTACAACATCTGTTTTATTATCAATTCTTATTTGGCATTACTTGTTTTTAAGCTTTACAAATTATGAAATTAACCCACCAAGTACTTTCTCAATTATAAGTGCTGTTTTTAGTGGCTTTGTAAGTGTTGTAGGGTTTATATCTTCAATAATAACATTAGTGGAGCACTTCAAAAAATGAATTTTGATAATTTTTATTCGAACAATAATTTCTATTTTAGCGAAAGTTATTCGGGTGGATTAGCTGAATGTTTAAAAAAATACAATGTTAGTCCATGTGCAACGTTAGATTTAGGGGCAGGAGAAGGAAGAAATTCATTTTTTTTAGCTTCTTCTGGGTTTAATGTTATTTCAGTAGAGCCGAGTAAAGTTGGTGCTGAAAAAATATTTCACAGATCCGAAAATAAAAAACTTAATATTGAAGTTTATAATTCGGAATTTTTAAGTATTTCTCGTGAATTATCTGAATTAGGGCTAGTAGTTGCACTTACATCATTAGAACATATGGAGCATAGCGAAATCGGACAGACAGTCTCAGAGATAAAAAGAATTTTGAAACCTGGCGGATACGTTTATATACTGGTGTTTACTGAGGATGATCCCGGATTTAAAAAGGATACAAATAACGCAAGTGAATGCTCATTGTTCATAAAGCACTATTTCAAGAAAAATGAACTAAAAGAATTGTTCTCGGATTTTAATATTCTTGAGTATAGCGAATATATGAAGAGGGATACAACTCACGGTCCCATACATTATCATGGCAAAGCTAAGCTGTTTGCTAGGAAACCACTATGAAAAAAATAGCTTTTTCCTCTTTAAGTTGCAAATATATAGATGACATTCTTTCATTAGCTAAAAAAAACAGCTTTAAGGCGATTGAGTGGGACATGAATTTTATTCCACCTACCTTATCTTCCAAAAGGCTGGACTATATTAAAGATTTTATTCGCGATGAGAATATTTATATCTGTGCGCATTTACCTTATTCTTATATCGAAATTGCGCATGATGATTTTGAGTTTCAAAAATACTCTATGTTTGCAATAAGAGAATACTTGAAGTTTGTTGCGGAAATAGGAATCAATCATGCAATTATTCATGTGGGAGTTTGTGAATGCAGCAATAGTATATTTGCATTAAAAAATTTAGAAGTATTGGCTGAGTTCGCTTTTGAATTAGGCGTTAAATTATGTTTAGAAAATCTAATCTATGGATTGACTTCAAATAGCGATTTTTTATGTGAAGCGTTGAAAATTGAGAAATTGTTTTTCTGTTTAGATACAGGGCATTGTGATGTAGTATCTAAATGTGATGAATTGTATATTCCATCAGTACAAACCATAATGAATAAATGTGTGCATTCACATGTATATAAGACAGAAGATAGATGCTTTAATCATATTCCGTTTAATTCAATAACTGAGATTAAAAATTCAAATATAATGAAAATGTTGTTGCAGTCAAGTTGTGACTGGTTTACAATGGAACTTGATTCTACAAAAGTACAGCTAAATCAGAAAAGTATGTTGGAGAAAATAATTTAAGAAGAAATTAAAAAAATTTTTATAAAATTTAAATTTAGGGGTGTGTTTTAGCCTCTAAGTGAGGAAACAGGTGAAGGGATTAATTTCCTTTCACCTGTTTTTCTGTTCTCGCCACGGAAAGATAGGTGTTGTAAATTGAAAATTTCATATCAGCATTTAAAACACTTTCTTTCTGTTGTGAGCTACAGAAGCGGACGCGCAAGCCTTCAGGACTTCGACTCAGAGAGGCATACTCTGAGAAAGCCAAAACCAACAGAGAGGATAATGATACTTCCGTCCAGTCACAGTCCGAGCGTGATAGAACCGTCGCAGGCAATGAGGGCGGCTGCGAGAGAACCTCGCAGTAGCTGAGAGGCTAATGGAGTCAAATGCATGACCTTTTAAGTGTTCCCGTATTCCGAGGGGTATTGAGAATAAATATCGGATACCGGACAGTTCCAATGCAGGACTATTCTGTTGTGAGAAGGAACACAGGGAGCTCTCTCAAGAGCCGCGACATCGTGTTTCGAAAAACGGCAGGGCAAAGGGACTGTCCAATCGTGCGACATTAGAAAATAATGATTGATAAGATAAGGCAGCAGCTAATGGGTTGTTGCCTTATACATATTTAAGAGGTAAATATGATATACAAAGGTGATGTTTACTATGCTGATCTCAATCCTGTCATCGGTAGTGAACAGGGTGGAGTCAGACCGGTTGTCATTCTGCAGAATGATATAGGAAATAAATACAGCCCGACTACGATAGTTGCTCCCCTTACAACCAGAAAGAAAAGCTATGTTCCAATGCATGTGAAGCTAAAGGAGAGTTTTCTCGCCAAAAACTCAACCTTACTTTTAGAGCAGATAAGAACCATTGATAAAAAGCGATTGATTAAAAGAATAGGAACACTTTCGAGGAAGAGCCAAAATGAAATTGAAAAAGTATTAGATAAAAATTTCTATATAAAGGAAGGGGATTAAGATGATAGGATTTATAATCGGATTATTTATTGGTGCATTTTTAGGAGTGCTGATAATGTGTCTTTGTAATGTTGCATCAAGAGCTGATGATGATATGGAAAAGATGTTAAAAACAAAAGATAACGAAAAATGATAATCAACACTTTACTTCTGTACTATATTTTGATATAATATATAGCACGGAAGTCAGGTGATTTGAATATGAAACGACAACAAATTGAAAACTTATCTATTCAAAACAATGGAGTTCTAAAAACATCCGATGCAATCAAATTAGGAATCACTAAACAGTATTTTTATGAGTTTATTGCTAAGAACGGATATAGAATGTTATCAAGAGGAGTATATCTATCTCCGGATTCGTGGGAAGATGGAATGTACACATTACAATGCAGATACGAAAAAGCTATATTTTCCTATGAAACGGCTTTATATTTATTAGGCTTATCCGAGCGGGAACCTCTTCAATATGAAGTTACTGTTCCACAAGGATATAATCCCACGAAGCTAAAGCGACAGAATGTTACGGTATATACTGTTAAGTCTGAATGGTACTCTCTTGGAATTACCGATTGTTTGACACCTATGAATAATTCCGTTAAAGTTTACAATGCGGAGAGAACACTATGCGATATTTTCAAGGGCACTTGTAAAATCGAAATTCAAGCCAAACAATTTGCCATTAAAGAGTATCTCAGGCAAAGCAAAAAGAATATTCCATTATTAATGGAGTATGCCAAGACATTAAAAGTTGAAAAGACAGTAAAACAATATTTGGAGGTGCTGTTATGATAAAAACATCACGGCAGCTTAAGGATTTAGTTCGTAATAAATCCGGTGGAGATAGTGCTAAAGCACAGATAATCATCCGTAATTATATTATGGAGCGATTTCTTGAAAGAGTATCGGTATCTAAATATAAGAATCAATTTATTTTCAAAGGTGGTATGATGATATCTTCAATGGTTGGAATTGATAACCGTTCAACAATGGATATTGATACAACCTTGAAAAGTTTAAATCTATCAGTAGAGGATATCTCAAATGTGTTAGCAGAGGTTGTCTCCATTAATATTGATGATGGAATTGCTTTCAGAGTTAAGAGTATAACTGAAATAATGGATGAAGCAGAGTATCCCGGAGTAAGAGCATTGTTAGAAGCAACGCTCGAAAATATGAGAACTCCGTTGAAGATTGACTTTTCAACTGGTGATGCTATTACGCCGAAAGAAATAACATATAATTATAAGCTCATGTTTGAGAATCGTTCGATTGCAATTATGGCATACAACACTGAAACGATTTTAGCAGAAAAACTCGAAACAATCATAACACGCAGTGTCGCCAATACAAGATTAAGGGATTTTTACGATTTGAGAATCCTTTACGATACCGTAGATATTGATTTTGAGAGATTGAAAGCAGCATTTTTGGCTACTTGTGAGAGTCGAAATTCTGTGAATGCTGTAGCAAACAAGGATGTTGTAATGGGGCAGATTGAAAATGATATAGGTTTAATAAAACTATGGGAGAATTATCAGAGAAAATATGATTACGCAAGAGAATACAGTTGGTATGATATTATGTCTGTTTTGAAGATATTCTTCGATAATTTATAAACAATAGAATACATAGAAAAAAGTTAGGACTGTTTCACACCAAGAAGCAGTCTTATTGTTTTTGGAAAGTGAGGGAGAATAATGTATAGCTTGATTCATAGCGATTTGGTTGACCAGGAACACAAGATGGAGTTCGCAGAGTTTAATGCTACGGTATACTTCTTAAAGGAAAGCGAAAACAATGGCTTAAAAGATGCCGAAGGGCTTCTGCTCGATGCTTATGAGCAGAGAATGTGTGCTTGATTTAATCTTCTGATGTCCCGATATTAGGTCTGGATATTCAGAAAATCTATGGTATAATAATATACGAGGGATAACCTCACACTCTAAAATTCAGTCTGGTGTCGGGACAGTTTTAGAAAGTGAGGAAATAATGATAAATAACCCGACATTAGACAAAGAAGTCAAAACAGTTTATTGCTTATACAGAGTATCGACCAAAGGTCAGGTTGATAAGAACGACATCCCGATGCAGAAACAGGCTTGCAGAGAATTCGCGGCTCGCCAACGCGGATGGATAATCAAGAAAGAGTTTCAGGAGAAAGGCGTGTCGGGCTTCAAAATCTCCGCCAATGATCGTGACGCGGTTCAGGAA
>JAFUGH010000068.1 GCA_017469465.1 Clostridia bacterium
AATGCGGATATTAGAGTTGGAGAGTATGTTGGGGAGATTGTGCATCATTATCCGGAGAAGGATGTTCAATTGGTGTTTTATAAGGCTTATTTAGAAGGAAAGAATTTTGAATTATTGGAGCATGAAGATTATAGATGGATTACGAAGGCAGAGAAGGATGCATTTGAATTTGCTGGAGCTGATGTGAAGGCGTTTGAGATGATGTAGAGGGATAAAGTAAGAGGTGGAAGAAAGAAGAGGAAAGTAGGTTAAGAGATTAAAAGAGAAATGAAGACTCATAACCCGAAGGTCGTAAGTTCGAGTCTTACCCCCGCAACCAACTTATAGCAAGTCTTTTAGAGATTTGCTATTTTTTATTTTACCCCTAAAAAGTGCCTTTTGGGGAAAATTTGGGGAAGAAAACCTCACAACTTATTGATATTTCTAATAAAATTTCAGTAAAAGACTAGGGGAAACCTAAAAAATAATTTAGTAGTCTTTTACTTTTTTTATCGTGAAAAGTTTAATGACTTTAGTGAAAAAAGATTTTAACTAATTTTGTGGTAGTAGCAAGTTTTCTAATGCAAATCCAGCAGTCTTATTATGAGAAATAATAGGATGTACATAGAAATTTAATGTTGTAATAATTTGTGCATGCCCAAGTCTTGCTGCTACAACTGAGACATCGATATTTTGTGCTATCAATAAAGTAGCATTCGTAGTCTTAGTCCATGAAAGTTAATTACAGGTAGTCCAATTTGTGCTACAAATTTTTCAAACCATTTGCTAATTGTAGAAGGATGCATAGGTTTGCCATCTGCTTGTACAAATAATCTATTGGAATCGTACCATAATTCGCCAAATAACGCTTTTTGATTATCATACCAGTATTTATATTCCTCTAGTAAAGTAACAACGAATTCTGGTATTGCAACATCTCTGATAGAACTTTCTGTTTTAGGTGTTTTAGTAAATACACCTTTTTCTGCTAAATATTGACTAGAACGATTTATACTTACAATTCCATCTCTGAAATTTATATCGCTCCATTCAAGCCCCATAAGCTCTCCAAGTCTAACTCCAGTAAATACTGTTAATATGATAGCAACTTTATATTTGAATTGATCTTCTGTAAGTTCTAATAAGTTTGAAATTAAAGCCTTACTTTGTTCATCATCATAAAATTTTCTCTTAGGCTTTTTAGTTTTAGGTGCTTGAACACGTTCAGCAGGATTAGATACTATCATTTGCCAATAAACAGCTTTTTGTAGCATAGCATGAAGAAGTCTGTGATGTTCAACAATAGTCTTTGGTGAAAGTGGTTTTCCAGTTTTCTTACCATTATTGTTTTTTCTTCTTACTATTTGAGTATCTCTACTTAGTAGATCATAGAATTGCATAATATCTGTTGGTTTTATTTTATCAACACGAAAATGTCCGAAATAAGGTATAATTCTACTCTCTAAAATTCCAAGATATCTTTTATATGTTGAAGGCGCAAGTTCTTTTGAACCATAATCTCTTTTCCAAATTTCGACAAAATCTGTAAATTTAAGAGATTTTCCTTCGACATACATGCCTTTTTGAACATCTGCAACGAATTTAGCAAGTTCTATTTTAGCTTCTTTTTTACTGCAATGAACAGTTTTACTTTTCTTAATAGGTCGTCCTTGCAAGTTGTATCCTACAACGCAGACTAATCTGTAACTATCTCCTCTTTTTTCAATACTCCCAGCCATTACCTTTTTCACCTCCTTTCAGGCATACCTATGGGTGGGAGGTATTAACAATATATCTGTTAACATTATAAATTATATAACAAATGATAACAAAATGCAATAGATATTAAAATAAAAATTTACGTGTAAAAAATGTAGAAAAATGTCGAAAAGTTTACATGACGAAATACTTGATAATGCTGGATTATTTCGACTTTTTATGATATAATATGACAGAATAAGGAAGTGTAGATATGATTGATGAAGTAAGAGATGAAATATTGAAAATATTAAGCGATTTACCAAGTGAGTGTTCCTGGTTAGATTATAAAATAAGTACATATGACCAAAATCATAAAGCTGAGTTCATAAAAGATGTTTGTGCTTTTTTAAATTGTACAGAAAGCTATGGTAAAAATAAATATATTATAGTAGGTATTGTAGATAAAACGAAATATAAAAAGGGAATTCTTCAAGGCGATATGAAAGATGATAAGTATTATCAGGATTTATGCCAAATGATACAACCAAGACCACATGTTGAAACTGGAGAAATAGAAGAAAACGGAAAGTATTATGGTTATATTTATATTTCAAAAGATAATATGGAAAGAGTGTATTCAATTATAAAAGATTATCCTGAAGAAGTAGTAACAAGAGAAGAAGAACAAAATAGGGTTAAGACTAAAGTGTATGCTTCAACGGCTTATATTAGAAAAAGCAGTGTTAAGTATTTGTTAAATGAATATGATAGAAGAAAAATATATGAGCAAGATCGTCAAATAAAAAATATAAATAAAGAAGACATTATTGGTTATTCCTCTGCTTTAGTCGATGATGTAAAAGATGTTTTAAAGTTTTGTGCATTATTTGGAACTTGGAATGAGGAATCTGAAGAAGAGAAAACATTAATCAGTGAACTAATTGGTCAAGAATATAGTGAATGGATTAAAATAGTAAGATCTTTATTAAAGCAAAAGTCAGAATATATTTCATTTAAAAATAACAGATGGAAGATTGAAAAGAAGGAAGAACTTATAGAAAGATATGCGGAAGACTATTTTAATGAAGATATTGTGAATTTTGAAAATGCAGCAATAAAAATAGTTATGGAAATAGATCCAAAATTCGACTTAGAACCAGACAAAAGGATAATGAGTAATATAATCGGTAAGAAAATGGTATACTCAGGAGAGTTAAAGAAATCAGTATTAGAAACATTTGCATATATTAAATCAATAAAGAGTAGATTAATTAATTGTGAAAATGAAGTGAAGAATTTTCAATGGCGTATAGTTAGAAATATTTTAGAAAACTCAAGTTGGAAAAATTTAGCGACATTAAATGAATTATTACCTTTACTTGCTGAAATAAATGAAGATGAGTATTTAACACAATTAAATAGAATTATAAAAGAAAAAAATAAAGAAATATCAAGATTATTTAATGAAAAAGAAGAACGTATTACAACAATGGGAAATACTTATGGGTTAGTTTGGAGTTTAGAACTTATAGCATGGAATCCAAATTATATTATGCAAGCATTTGATATATTTGGAAAATTAGCAAAATTTGACGAAAAAATTATAGATTCGATGACAAGAATTCTATTACCATGGTATCCTCAAACAAAGGCAGACATTATTTTAAGAAAATCAACAATTGAAATGGTTTTGAGGGATTACAATGACATTGGTTGGAATTTGTTAATGCAATTAATGCCAAATAAACATACGCATAGTTATCCATCATATAAACCAAAATGGAATAATGTAATTGATGAGGAAATAAAAGTTACTAATAAAGATTTATACGAGCAATATAATGAATATATAAAATTAGCAATAAGTTATTCAAATACAGATAAAGATAGAATAATAAAACTAATAGATGAATTAGATGATGTACCAAAAGACTTATTTGAACTGATTTGTAATAAGATTAAATCTGAAGAAGTAAAGAATATTAATGAAGAAGAAAGATTTTATATATGGAATGAGCTGGAAAATTTAATACACAGACATAAAGCTCATGAAAAAACAGAATGGGCTTTACCTCAAGAAGCAATAAATATTTTAGAAGAACTTTCTAAAGAAATAAAACCAATACATGAAGAAATTTATTATAAAAGACTATTTAATCATAATTATTGGGATTTCTTTAATAGTGAAGAAAGTTATGATATTCAAGAAAAAAAATTGTTAGATACGCAAAAAGAAGCATTAGAGAATTTATTAAAGTTAGGAATTAAAAAGGTTATTGAATTTGCAAATACTATAAAAGATCCCTATAGAGTAGGAATTGCCCTAGCAGAAATAGAATTGAATTCTGATGATGAAAAAACAGTATTACGACTATTAAATAGAGACAAATATATGATGTCTCAAGGATATGTATATAGAAAATTTTATTGTAAAAAGTTTGAATGGCTAAATACTATTGATATTAATGACGTTGATAAAAATGGTAGAGTAAGATTACTTACACAATTACCAAATAATAAGTTGGTCTGGGAAAAAGCAAAAGATTATTTAAATACGGATGAAAATGAGTATTGGAAAAACGTTGATATACGATATGTTGAAGAAGGAAGTGAATATAATTACGCACTAAAAAAATTATTAAATAATAATAGACCTGTTAAAGCTCTAGATCTTATAAGCATGGCTTTACATGAAAAAAGAGATTTTTCAGAAAATCTGGCAGCCAAAGCTTTAAATAATGCTTTAGGTGATCAAGAAAATATTAATTATATTGATGTATATCATATAAAGAAAATAATACAATACTTGCAAAAAAATAATTACAATTCAACAGAATTATTTAAAATTGAGTGGGCATATCTTCCTATATTAGATAATAATGATGAATATAGACCAATTACAATAGAAAAAAGACTTAGTGAGGATTCAAAAATATTTATAGAGGTAATGTGCTTAGCATATAAAGCAGAAAAAGATGAGACTAATAAAGAAAATGATGATGCAAAATTAGCAATGAATGCATATAGATTATTGAATATATGGAAAGTTGTACCAGGAACTAAAGAGGATGGTTCAATTGATGGTATTAAGTTAAATGAATGGTTCGAAGAAATGAAAAAAATAGCAACAGAGCGAGATAGATTAGAAGTTTCCTTATTGCATTTTGGACAAGCATTATTCTATGCTCCCAAAGGAAGTGATGATTCTTGGATTGATGAAAATGTTGCTGAAATACTAAATCAAGATGATTCTGAAAAAATAAGAAGAGGATATTCATTACAAGCATTTAATTCGGTTGGGGTAGTAAATGTAGACAGTGAAGGAACAGCTTGGTTAGATTTAGAAAAAGAGTGGAATGAAAAAGCTGAAAAAACTAATGTGAAATATTTTAGATTTATAAAAACTTTAAGAGATATAGCACAGAATTTTCATGAACAAGCTCAATATATGAAGGATCATTATGATTTATAAAAATAAGGAATGGTATTCTACCATTCCTTGAGTCTG
>JAFUGH010000026.1 GCA_017469465.1 Clostridia bacterium
AGTATATCTTGTGTTATATTATTCATAGGAAATACCTCCATCGATATTTATTTTTTGTGACTAAAAAATTATATCATATTTTTAAGGTATTTCCTTTTTATTTAATTTTGTTACTGTGACATATCTATGTTAAACCAACATAGCAGGTAAAAAGGTCCTATAAAATAGGTACAGTTTTCATTTTAATTGTACCTATTTTATAAGACCTTTTACCTCATTTTTTTATAAAACCAATAAGCCATTTTTTGATTTTTTCAAATAGCGAATGCTTTTCTTCTTTTGCCATAGGAAGATTGGTCATTTGCTCATTCACTTCCGCTACCTCATCTTCTTTATTTTGAATAGACTTAATGAATGATTCAAAATCATTATTCTGATTAAATTTTTGTTCATTTTCTTTATATATTTGCTTTAATTCTTCTTTCTCCTTTTCATCTTCGCATATGTACATAATGTATAAAGTAGAAAACAAAACAGCTGTTTCTCTTTGAATTTTTTGGTCTTCTAAATCACAATTTTCATCATAAGTAAAACTCCAATTATTGTCTTGATTTTCTTGCATATTTTTTAAAATTGTAACAGGAATTTTATCTGATAGATGAAAATGATTTAATAATTCTAATACTTCTTTATTTGCTCTTTTCTGAGCTAAATTCACTTTTCATCACTCCTATCTCGAAGATATTTAAACAATGCCCATCAATAGCTACGCATCCGCTCTATAAAACTTTTCTCTATGACTAACATAGAAAGATACTTTCTCTATGTTTTCATCAATATAAGAACCATCTATGTTTAATTGTGTCAATTTTGGAGTAATACTTTTGAGCTGGTTTATATTCTTAATCACTAAGTTATTGAGTGACAATTCTTGCAAATTAATTGCATTTTTTAAATCCAAAATATCAATATGTTGTTTTTCTAACTCTGAACCTACTATTTTTATACTTATTGCCTTCGTATTATTTAACATGGATAATTTTAGATTTTTGCAAACATTAAAACTAAGATATTTAACATTATCATTAAAATCAAAACTTTCTAAATTAAATGTACAAAAATCAAAAGAAATAAAATTTAAATTAAGAAAAGATTTTAAAGTTATCATCTCTTCTTGTGTAAATTGAAATCCACTAAAACTAACCACTTCCAAATTTTTTAAGAATTTCAAATCTATCAAAAGAAATTCTATATTATCCTTTTCGTAATGTTTAGCATTGAATGAGATTCTTTTAATTTTATTTAAATCTTCTTGTTGAATGTCATCCATTTCTTTTCCTGTCATTCTTTCTAAATCTTTCATAAAATTTGTATTCAGAAATTCTTTATTCATGTTATATCCTTTCCCCACACACTATTTTTCTTCTTTTGAATCATTATTTCTATTTCTATTTTTAGAAATAAAAGCTTCTTTATATTTTTGTGCAGTCTGATATATTTCACTTAAATTAATCGAAAACCTGCTAGCTATATTTTTGATAGAATCCATTAAATTTTTCTTTTCTTTTGTAGGAATATCGTTTGCATCATCTTTACTATGTGATTGTTCTTCTCGATATGTGCCTAATTTAACGGATGCTTCTTCAATGCTCACTTCACATTTTTCTTCACTTTCCGTTCTATTTTTTCCATAAACATCATGATCATGAAATTCACTATCTGTCTTCAATACTTCAGAACTAACTTCACCTTTCTCAACAATTTTATTTCTATCCCATGTTAAATCAACATTAAACCAATTATCCCCCATTTTTACTTGATTCCAAGCATGTCCTGAGGAACCAATTTCTGAAGAACCACGCACATATTTACATTCTACCCCTTTTAAAGCCAAAGAATTTCTTAATATTTCCGCATATCCAGCACACACCGACTTACCTTCTAATATTCCACCTTTTAAACTTCTACAAGAATATTGAAGTATTTCATCATCTTTTCCCAGCTTACTACATGCATATTCATCATATTCTATATACTCGGCAAGACGTTGATACACTTGTAAAAATGTTTGGAGTTCGCTTTCCGAATTTCCTTTTTCAGCTCCGTCAATCCCTTCTAAAATGAAATCTAATTGTTTTCTAATTGCAATATATTCCTCCTTCTTTAGCAACTGTCTAGTATGCATTGATGTATCCTCATTTGCAATTCTTACCATTACTTCATCAGACATTGATTCTAATTCTTCACTTGATAATTCCGTAACATCTCGAATCACTTTTATGTTTTCTTTAAAACGTTTGGCTTCTTCATTATCCAATTTATCATACAATAAATCTAATTCGTTAATATCCAAACTTGCTTTATTAGTATTTAAATATGCTTCTATATATTTTAAATCAGACAAACTGGCAACAAGTCTTGAAACCTGGGTTGATGATTTTATCATGCCTGACTCTATAGCATTTTTAATTAATTCTTCATTGTTAGTACCTTGTAATATACCTATTTTTTCTGAATCATTATAATCATAGTTCGGATTCTCTAGATATTTTTTCCATAAATCAATATCTGATGAATCTATGACTTCTTCGCCCATTTCTCGTTCTATTAACTGTTTTATTAATTTTGCCTTTCCGCTAGCTGAGAACATTGGTGAATCTTTATCCAAGGCATCATCAATTAATTGCGGATTATTTGTTGCCACAATTAAATTTAATTTTTCCTCTTCTTCTAAAGAAATTTTTGGATACAATCCATATAAAGATGCAGCTATAAATTCCATATCTTGTGTTGACAAAATCAAGCTTTCTCTAGCAACAAGCATATCTTCATTTTCAGTTATTACTTTAAATACGAGGTCAGTATAATCTTGCGAATCATTCCATTCATTAGATTCTATTTTAAAATTCTTTGCACTTTTAATAAGAGATTCTAAGCTTATACTCTTCAATTGATTTTCATTTTTATTTTGGATAAGTTCTTCGACCAATTGAAAATATTCTTCTCTAGAACATTCCTCTATCGTTTTTCCGTTTCCCAAATATTTAAGAATTAGATAAGGTTGATTCGTTCTTGCAACTATTTCATTTTTTAACTCTTTTATTCTTGGTGAATTTATATTTTTTGGAATCGTTGTTTGACTTAACACTTTATCAACTAAGCTCTCAAATTTTGTAAGACTATTTTCATCATTCAAATCTATTTTTTCTTTTCCAACACCTAATTGGTTAAGTTCCTTCATCAAATAATACCTGTCGATTGTTTCTATTCCGTTCGTAGTATCTAAAATGCAATCTGACAAATATTGAAAATATTCACGTTCATCAAGCTGAAGCATATAGTTACTATTTTGAATATAATTTACCTTTTGATAAATGTCTATTTGAGAATGCGCAATTTGTTCTTTTATAAACTCTTTATCATTAATAAGCTCTATTACTGTGCTTAATTTACCCTCGGATTCATTTTCTAAAATTTGTGAAAAATTATCTCTTAAAAAGGAGATATCCTCGTCTTTTATTTTACTTTTGTCGTATTCGCTATACATCAAAATGATATTTAATTTATTAGAATTAAAACTCATATCTTTCACCATCACTTATTATATTGTAACTCATATAAATTCAACCTTGCCACCTACTTTTATTATAGTATATTTAGCGTTTATATTCAACATAATTTTCTGAACAAATAGGGACAGCCTTTTTTGTAGTATTAAAAATGCTACAAAAAAGGCTGTCCCTATTTGTTTCTTTTTCTTTACATTCCGTAATCCATGCCACCAGGCATTCCTGCTGGCATACCGCCTGCATTTTCTTCTTTCTTATCAGCTACTAAGCTCTCGGTTGTAAGAACCATTGAAGCAATACTTTCTGCATTTTGAAGAGCACTTCTTGTTACTTTCGTTGGATCTATAATTCCCTCTTTTTTCATGTCTACATATTTTTCATTTAACGCATCAAATCCAACGCCAACTTCACTATGCATTACTTTATCTAGAATAATACTTCCTTCAAGTCCAGCATTAAAAGCAATTTGCTTGATTGGTTCTTCTAATGCTTTAAGAACTGTTTTAACACCAGTTTTCTCGTCGCCTTCTGTTGCATCTAATAATTTTTGAACTGCAGGAATTGCATTAACGTAAGCTGTACCACCACCAGCAACAATTCCCTCTTCTACAGCTGCTTTGGTAGCTGCTAGAGCATCTTCAATTCTTAATTTCTTTTCTTTCATTTCAACTTCTGTTGCTGCACCAACTTCAATAACGGCAACACCACCAGCTAGTTTTGCAAGTCTTTCTTGTAATTTTTCTCTATCAAATTCTGACTCATTTCTTTCAAGTTCACTTCTAATTTGTTTTACTCTATCTGCTAAAGCTTCTTTATCACCAGCACCATCGACAATAGTAGTTGTGTCTTTTTCAACCTTTACTTGTCTTGCACGGCCTAATTGTGTTAATTGAACTTCTTTTAATTCTAGTCCTAAATCATCCGTAATTACTTCACCACCTGTTAAAATGGCAATATCGCGAAGCATTTCTTTTCTCTTATCTCCAAAACCAGGAGCTTTAACAGCAACACATCCAAATGTACCTCTCAATTTATTAAGTACTAATGTAGTTAAAGCATCTCCTTCAACATCATCAGCAATGATAACAAACTTTTTACCCTGTTGAACAATTTGCTCTAAGATTGGTAATATTTCTTGAATATTAGAAATCTTTTTATCTGTAATCAATATGTATGGATCATCCATAATTGCTTCCATTTTGTCTGTGTCTGTAACCATGTATGGTGAAATATATCCTTTATCAAATTGCATTCCTTCCACTACACTCAAGTTCGTTCCCATTGTTTTAGATTCTTCTACTGTAATAACACCATCATTTGAAACTTTTTCCATAGCATCTGCAATTAATCCACCAATTACATCATCATTTGCAGAAATTGAAGCAACTCTTGCAATATCATCCTTACCATTTACATTTGTGCTATTCTTTTTAATTTCGCTAACTGCTGTTTCAATGGCTTTATGCATACCCTTTCTCATTACCATTGGATTTGCACCTGCCGCAACATTCTTAATTCCTTCATGAATCATTGCTTGAGCAAGCACTGTTGCTGTAGTTGTACCGTCACCAGCTACATCATTTGTTTTTGTAGAAACTTCTTTGACAAGTTGTGCACCCATGTTTTCAAATGGATCATCCAATTCAATTTCTTTTGCAATAGTAACACCATCATTTGTAATTAAAGGTGCACCATATTTTTTATCTAAGACAACATTCCTACCTTTAGGTCCAAGTGTAACTTTCACCGTATTAGCTAGTTGATTAACACCTCTTTCTAAAGCTTTTCTAGCATCTTCACCGTATAATATTTCCTTACTCATATATCATTCATCATCCTTTCCTTATTACTTTGCAAAATATTTGCACTTTGGCTTCGTTAAAAACTGCACTCAAAATCTAAAGCCAATGAAAAAGTCACAATCGTTGTAGCGCACATTGTGTGCCATAAAATAATAATCCAGCATTTTCAACACTTTTGGAGCACGATGTGCTCCGCTACAATTTTAAAATTTACTCAACAATTGCTAATATATCATTTTGTCTTACAATAGTGTATTCTTCTCCTTCATATTTTATTTCTGTGCCAGCATATTTAGTGACAACGACTTTGTCACCTACTTTAACACACATTGTCACTTCCTTTCCATCTATCATACCTCCAGGTCCAACAGCAATAACTTCTGCAACTTGTGGTTTTTCTTTTGAAGTTCCAGCAAGAACAATTCCACTCCTTGTTGTTTCTTCTGCTTCGACCATTTTTAAAACAACTCTATCCATTAATGGTTTAATCATAAAATAAAACCTCCTCACAAGAATAATTAGCACTCTATATTTTAGAGTGCTAATTTACTATATAAAATTATATGTAAAAAGTCAAGATTTTGTGAATAATTTTCACAAAATTTTCATGTTCAATTGACTAAAATATGTTAACCGTGTTATAATCAGATTTTGGAAATGATGATTATGAGGATAAGAAGAAAACAGTTTATCTCCTTACAATTTTTTAAACAACGATAAAGTGGGAGGGAATTAATATGAAACATCTTGTAAAATTTTTTCGGAGACTCTTTTTCAAGAACAAAACAAGAACCATTCCTGCTTCGTACTTAAAAGATTTGACTTCGACATCTCCTTCTAAATGTAGTCGTTGTACATACAGGTCTACATGTTCTGGATTTCCATCCAGTGATTGTGAGTACGCTTTTGAAGAAAGAAACTTTCCAATGAGGAATAATAGTTTCCATTAAGTATCAGAAAATAGGATGATTCCTAATTGAAATAATGCCCCAAATATTAGAAGTCTTTCTCTAATATTTGGGGTTTAATTTTTTATTCCCACATTAAATTTTTATCTCCGAGCATATCATTCAAGCTTCTGAAAATTCTTTCATTCATCAACATCTCAAATTCTTTTTGATTTCCATTATTATTAATATTTACTTTCATATTTCCTTTTTGATTGCTTATTTTTTTTATAAATTCTCTCAAATTTTGTAATTCTTCTTGTGATAAATTTTGTGGAATATTGATGGTTAGTTTTTTTCCGTCTCTTACTGATTCTAAAAATTTTGTCTCTCGATGCAAATAAGTTTCTATCTTAGTTGCAATTACAGTAATCTCATCTTCTCTAAGATTGATTCTTCCTTCAACCTTTACAATATTATCTTCAAAAAGTACTGGTTTATACTGTACATAGGTTTTTGGAAACACAATAACTTGTATCTCACCATATAAGTCTTCTAAATTTACAAATGCCATAATATCGTTATTTTTTGTAATTTTCGTTCTGATTGAATTAATGACTGCAATCATTTTTACGTACTGTCCATCCTTTAAAACGGTGTTTAAATTTTCTTCTTCATTTAATTCTAAATCCATACTTTTAATGTTAGAATAACTTTCAATATCACTAATATAACTATCTAGTGGATGTCCTGACACATATAAACCAAGCATATCTTTTTCATTTGATAAAAGCATTCTATGGTCCATTTCTGGAAGTTGCATTATTAAAAAATTTAGATTGTCATTTGCAGAATCACCGCCAATATCAAACATATTCACTTGACCTGCCAATCCTCTTTTATTGTCTGAGCTAATTGTATCAAGCACATCTTCAAATGATGCAAGAAGACTTGCACGATTAGTACCCAAACTATCAAACGCACCTGCCTTAATCATACTTTCAATGCACTTTTTATTAACGTCACCACTCGAAATTCTCTTACAAAAATCAATAAAATCTTTAAACTTACCATTTTTTTCTCTTTCTGTTGTAATACTTTCAATGGCACCTTCTCCAACATTTTTAATTGCTGCAAGTCCAAATACGATATTATCGCCATCCACTGTAAATTTGCTAAAGCTTTTATTAATATCTGGTCTTACCACTTTGATATTTAATCTTTTACATTCATTAATATATAATGAAATCTTATTAAGAGAAGTAATAAAACTATTTAAAAGAGCCGCAAAAAATTCTGTTGGATAATATGTTTTTAGATATGCTGTTTCATAGGCAACCACTGCATAGCAAGCTGCATGAGCTTTATTAAAAGCATACTTTGCAAACTCAGCCATTTCATCAAAAATTTTGTTGGCTGATTTTTCATCAACCCCATTTCGAATAGCTCCCGGAATGATTACCTTGCCATCATCATCTACCAAACCATAGATAAAATTTTTTCTTTCTTCAGCCATTACATCTAGTTTTTTCTTACCCATGGCACGACGAACTAAATCAGCTCTTCCAAATGAATATCCAGCTAAATCCCTAACAATTTGCATTACTTGTTCCTGATATACCATACATCCATACGTTACATTTAATATAGGTTTCAAAGCAGGATGAGTATATACCGTTTCTTCCGGATTTAATTTTGCTCTCACATACCTTGGAATTTGATCCATAGGTCCAGGTCTATAAAGTGAAACCCCGGCAATCAAATCTTCTAATCTATCTGGTCTTAACTCCTTCATGAAAGAAATCATACCACCACTTTCAAATTGAAATATTCCAAGTGTTGTACCATCCCACCACTGCTTATACACTTGTGGATCATTCATTTCTTTATCATATTTCACTTCAATTCCACGATTTGATTTAACAAAGTCAATTGCATCTTTAATTACCGTTAAAGTTCTAAGACCCAAAAAGTCCATTTTAAGAAGGCCAAGTTCTTCCAAAATCGTCATGGTATATTGTGTTGAAATTAAATTATCATTTTTATAAAGTGGCACATACGTATCAACTGGATCTTTAGTAATAACAACGCCAGCAGCATGCGTTGAAGCATGTCGAGGTAATCCTTCTAATTTTTTTGATATATCAATAATTTGTTTTACTTCCGGATCTTCCTCATACATTAATCTAAGTTCCGGATTCATTTCTAACGCCTTTTCCAACGTGATATGAATTTCCATTGGCACTTTTTTCGAGATAGAATCTGCCTTAGCATACGGAACATTCAACACTCTTGCAACATCTCGAATAACTCCACGCGCTGCCATAGTACCAAATGTAATGATTTGTGCAACATGATCATTTCCATATTTTTCACAAACGTAATCAATTACTTTTTGGCGTTTTTCATAACAAAAGTCTACATCAAAATCCGGCATACTAATTCTTTCCGGATTTAAAAATCTTTCAAATACTAGGTTATATTTTATTGGATCAATGGTCGTAATATCTATACAATAAGCTGCTAAACTACCAGCTCCAGAACCACGTCCTGGTCCTACTGGAATGTCATGATCTTTAGCATATTTAATAAAATCCCAAACGATCAAGTAATAATCCGTATACCCCATTTTATTTACTACATTTAATTCGTATTCCAAACGAGCATATAAGTCTTTTCGAGTTTGTTTTACAATTTTTATTTTATCTTCAATTGAAATATCTTTATGGAGCACACTGTGCTCCACTACGTCGTTTTCTGCTTCATTATGGAGCACGCTGTGCTCCGCTACGTCATTCTCTAGTTCACCTTCCATAGGTATTTTATATTTTTTAATCAATCCTTCGTAGCACATATTACGTAAAAACTCAAAGTGATCTTGATTATTAGGTGTATCGAAGTTTGGTAAAATGGTATGACCAAATTCAAATTCAACATTACATCTTTCCGCAAGCTTAACTGTATTCTCACAAACTTCAGGTAAATTTTTAAAATTATCATACATTTCTTCCGGAGATTTAATATAAAACTCATCTGTTCCAAACTTCATTCTATCTTCATCAATCATCTTCTTTCCTGTTTGTACACAAAGCAAAACTTCATGACTATAGGCATCTTCACGTTTTAAATAATGTGCATCATTCGTTGCAATCATTGGTACATCAAGCTCTCTCGCAAGTTTAATCAAACCTTGATTAGCAAGTACTTGTTCTTGAAGACCATTATGCTGAAGTTCTATATAAAAATTTTCTTTTCCAAAAATATCTATATACGTCAAAGCAACTTTTTTCGCTTTTTCAAAATCACCCTCCAAAAGTGCTCTACTAACAAAGCCTGCTAAACAAGCACTTGTGCATATTAATCCCTCGCTATGTTCACGAAGTAAATCTAAATCTACTCTTGGTTTATAATAGTATCCTTCTGTAAAAGATTGAGAAACAATTTTAATTAGATTCTTATAGCCAACATTGTTTTTAGCAAGCAAAATAAGATGACCATATTTATCATCAATATTTGCTTCTTTGTCGAATCTCGTTCTTGGTGCAACATACACTTCACATCCAATAATCGGCTTAACACCTTGTTTCTTACATTCTTTATAAAATTCAACAGCGCCATACATAACACCATGATCAGTAATAGCAACAGCATCCATGCCAAGTTCCTTCACACGCTTTGGAAGTTCCTTTATTCTATTCGCACCATCAAGTAAACTATACTCTGTATGAACATGTAAATGCACAAATTTTCTATCTTCCATCATTACTTCTCCTAATTCATGAATTGTGGTATACTATACAAATTCTTCCCATACCACATTTGCTAGGTCAAGACCTTTCGACGTTAACTTTACATTGTCATCAATTTCAATCAGTCTATAACCATTTAATTTTTTTAAAGACTTTTCATATCTCTTTAAAATATTTGTGTTAAACTTTTCATTTGTTTCTTTTATATTTATTCCCTCTATCGTTCTTAAGCCTAGCATCATATACTCGTTTAATTTATTTTCTTCATTCAAAGTTTCTTCTAGGATTCTTACCTCTTTATTATCATTCACTAAAGATATGTATTGCTTCACATTGCGTACATTAGTATATCTCTTATTATCTATAAAAGAACTTGCACCTGCGCCAAAGCCATAATATTCTTTTTGCTTCCAATAAGCCAGATTATGTTTTGATTCATATCCCTCTATAGCAAAGTTTGAAATTTCATAATGTTTATAATGTGCATCTTTCATTTTTGTAACTAAATAATGATACATCTCACGCTCTTCTTCATCTGAAGGCAAATTTTTAAAAATATGATTATGAACAATTAACGAATAAGAAGAGATATGTTCCGGTTTTAAATTGATTAAATATTCAACCGTTTCTTTAAAACTATTCAATGTTTGCGTTGGTAAACCAAACATTAAATCTACATTAACATTTTCAAACCCTGCCTTCCTAACAAGAGAATATGACTCTTCAAATTCTTTTAAAGAATGAATTCTACCAATTAATTTTAAAATATGATCATCAGCAACTTGTAATCCGATGCTAACTCTATTGATACCAGCTTTTTTATAAGCAGTCAATTTTTCAAAAGAAATCGTACCAGGATTTATCTCGATGGTAGTTTCAGTACTTTTAGGAAGTAAATTTAAAATATCTGATATATATTTTTCACTAATATATGATGGTGTTCCTCCGCCAATATAAAGAGTGTATAATTCTTTAATATTATAACAACTGATTTCTTTTTTTAAAGCACTTATATATGACTCAATTAAATAATCTTGATTATCAAATGAGTTGAAATCGCAGTATAAACATTTTTGCTTACAAAATGGAATATGGATATATGCTGATTTCATATTTAAAAATCACCTCTTTCAATTTCTACTTTATCTGAGGAAGATTCCCATTTCTAATTTCTTCTGCAATCTCATGAATCTTTTTAAAGCGATGGCTAACTCCAGCTTTACTAAGTTTAGGCGCTAGCATATCCCCAATTTCTTCTAGCCCCGCCATCGGATACTTCATACGTAAATTTGCAATCTGCTTCAACTTCACAGGTAGCTTTTCAAATTCTTTAGCATGCTTAATATCTAAGATGTCCCTTTGTTGCATAGAAGCAGCTTTTGCTGTTTTATCCCAATTAGCAGTCTCACAATTATCTTTTCGATTCATATAATTATTATAATTCTTTAAAGTTCTAGCTTCTTCATATGCAATAGTTCCTCTATTAGAACCAATCAAAATAAGGAAATTAGATATCGTTTCTGCATCTTTCATGTAAATAACATATTTATTCCTACGTTTCATTTTTTTAGCAACTATATCAAGCATCGTTAGTACACTAATGATAAAATTTGCATTTTGCTCATTATCTAAAACAATCTCTAAATGATTTGAAGTCTTTGGATCGGCAACTGAGCCACCACCCATAAAAGCTCCTCTTAAAAAAGAACGCATACAGCAATCTTTATTTTTGATTTCATTATTACTATCAATTACAATTTGCAAATTTACATCAATATTAATCCATGAATGACTAAAAATTTTTTGCAAATCATTTTTATCTGAAACTACTAGTTCTAGTAATGTGTCTTTTCCTGCAATCTTTTCATCAATATTTGTTACAGGATTCACCTCATAAAGCGTTCTAAAAGCATTATATACACGCCTTATCGAAGCAGCATTTTCTGTTACCATTTTTAATACAAACTCATTTTCCACTCGCGCAATAATGCAGTTTGTAATTAAATATCCGTGACAATTCTGAAAGTTTACAACATTGATTATTCTTCGTACTAACTTTACTTAGTTCTTCCTTTAACTCAGACGAAAATGACATTACTCTTCCTCTCCCTTTTCATAATAACAAACGATGACCCTATCGTTTCCACTTAAATCTTTTATCACTTCAATATTTTTATAACCTTCATTTAATAAAATTTCAGAAACTTTCTTTCCTTGATCAAAACCAATTTCAAACAATAACATACCACTATTTTTCAAAAAATTAGTTGCTTCTTTTGCTATTTTTCTATAAAAATAAAGACCATCTTCACCACCATCTAATGCAATATGAGGTTCCTTTTGAACTTCTCTTTGAAGATTCTCTATTACACTTGAAACAATATAAGGTGGATTTGAAACAATCATATCATAATGATTATTAATCTTTTCAAATAAATTTGATTTGATAAAATTTACTTTTACATTATTGGAAGAAGCATTTTCAATTGCAATTTTCAAAGCATCTTGTGAAATATCTACTCCATCTACTTCACAATTTGAAACATATTTAGCTAATGCTATTGCAATACATCCACTTCCTGTACACATGTCTAAAACACGAATCTTCTCTTTCTTTGCTACTAATATCGACTTCTTTATTTCATTTAAACTTTCTATTTCTTCAATTGCTTTTTGAACAAGAATTTCTGTGTCATCTCTTGGAATCAATGTGCTAGCATCTACTTTAAATTTTAATTTCATGAATTCTTTATTACCTATGATGTACGCATATGGTTCACCATTTGCTCTTCTTCTAATTGATTCTTGATATTTACGATATTGATTTTCAGCACATTCATTATATCTTATTAACTCGTCAGCAGATATTCCCATAGAATAAGCCAAGAGAAGCCTTGCTTCTCTTGGATCAACATTATTTTTTTGTAAAAAATCTCTTCCGCTGTATCAATATCTCTTTTACTTTTCGTGTCATATTTTTCTTCTCCACAAATTCTTATTTTCAACTTCTAAATTCCGGTCTACCATTTATCATCGTCTCCATTTTCAGGTATAACGGCTTTTAATGAGCGTATTGCAACTTCAATTTGACTATCATCAGGCTCCCTAGTTGTTAATCTTTGAAGCCACATACCAGGCTTATTTAAAAGCATTACACACTTATTTTTACTTCTACCAGCAAATTTTATAATTTCATAAGACACACCTGCGACAACGGGCATTAGAACAAGTCTAATGAGCATATTTATAAAAACATTCGAATACCTTGGTAAAAACGAGAAAAATATAATACTAATAATGATAACAAAAAGTAAAAAACTAGTTCCACATCTAGGGTGAAATCTTTGATATTTTTTTACATTTTCCACAGTAAGCTCTTCGCCATTTTCATAGCAAAAAATGCTTTTGTGTTCAGCACCATGATACTCAAAAACTCTTTTGATATCTTTCATTTGTGAAACAGCTGCTAAATAGCCAATAAAAATTGTAATTTTCACTATATTTTCGACAACGTTATATAGGGCGGTTTTTTCCATTGGTACTATTAACCCTGCAATAAAGTTTGGAAGCAACATAAATAGTCCTATGGAAAATAAAAGCGAAACTAATAAGGTGCCATACATCACTCCATCAGGAAGTCCACTATTGCTTTCAGTTTTTTCTTTCTTTGTATCTTCACTCTTGTTTTGCGTTTCCTCATCCTCAAAGAACTGAGCAGAAAACATTAAAGCCTGAATTCCTATTACCATTGAACTAATAAAAGAAACAACACCTCTAACAATAGGTACTTTTGCCCATTTACCAATTCCTTTCACTTCTTTTTCTTCTATAACTATTTCTCCATCTGGTTTTCTGACAGCCATCGCAATCTTCTTAGGACCTCTCATCATAACACCTTCTATGATTGCTTGACCACCAATTGAAGTCATCTTCTTTTCCATATACTCACCTCTCAAGGAATTATTATATAGAATAAACCATAAAACGTCAATTACCCACTAATAAAAAGAAGGCAAAAGGAGCAGTAACCTTTTGCTTTTTTTCTCATATGATATATTAATGTTGAAAGGAGGAGTTAAAATGTCAGAAGAAGAAACATTGGCATTTATACCAGGTACAAATGATGATAAAGAGATTATTGAAAAGTTTTTAAGTGTTGCATTGCCAGTTAAAGTCACACCTTCTGTTGATGTAAAGCCAGTAAAAGCGGAAACTTGCGGAAGACCTATTATTACATCATCAAGACATGGCAAATGCGAACTTGGAAATAAAGATGGAGATTGTGAATTTACTATCATTCAAAAGATGAAGATTGAAATTCCAGTTAGATTCAAAGTAAAAACAGATATGGATGATCCATTTGTAGATTGTGAAGTAAAAAGATACGACGATTCTTGTAATGAAAATGAGGAAAACAACTAATTAAATCAGATGAAAACAAAACCTTCAAAATGATAAAAGGTGCTTAGTTTATTGGTTAACCTTTCATAAACTAAACACCTTTTTCTTTTGAAATTAGTCTTTAATACCATATTTCTTCTTGAATTGTTCAACTCTACCACCTGTAGCTTGGAATTTTTGATTTCCTGTATAGAATGGATGACATTTTGAGCAAACTTCGACTGACATTGATTCTTTTGTAGAACCAACTTTTATAACATTACCGCAACCACATTTAATTGTAGCTTCTTTGTAATCTGGATGTATTCCTGCTTTCATTACTTTCACCTCTCTTTTTTCTTCTATTTTATATTATAAAAATCTAACTTATTTATGGCGAACGCTGTTCGCCGCTACGATAATACGTGTTTTATGGCGAACGTTGTTCGCCGCTACGATAAAACATGTTTTATGGCGAACGTTGTTCGCCACTACATCAACATGCTTCTATATGATAACATATTTATTAATGAATTTCAAGCAATTTTTTTAAAAAATAGACACTCTTTGCGATTCACAAAGAGTGCCCATTTTTTGCAGATTCATTCCAAAGTTTCATCAACTTTGGCGAAAAATCCTGTCGGCCGGTGAATAATACCAAGCAGCCACCAGTTTGTCTTGGCATCCTCCTCCGCCTTCTCGTATTCAGCTTGCAAAGCCTGATATTCATCAATACATTCCCTTGCATGTATCTGCTCAAGACTATTGTACGAATCTTCATACTTATTTGCCAAGTATGAGCCAACAGCCTTAAAAGCCTCAAGTGCTTCAGCCTTTGCGGACTCCAAATCAGGCTTAATTGATTCCATCAAGTCCTGTAACTCCTGACGCTCTTGCTTGGTTGCTTCAATAAGCTCAGGCATTGACCTGACTTTTCCCCTTTTAAAATAGGGAAGCTCCAGCACGCTCTCGCATACATAGATGAGTCCACAAACCTTGTTTTCAACCTCCCCATTTTTGGTTGCCACCTTCAAACTGTTCAAAGCTTTCATCTTCTTAGAGATGAACTGCTTCAACTCGGCACTGTTCCCCATAAACATCACTTCGGAAACCTTCTTCGCCGAGTTACCATTGTTCCGCACTTTCTTCTGAGACATAATCATACCTCCAGTATTTCATTCATAATTTCATTTACATAATATCATATTAATCTTTTATTAGCAAGTATAATTTTAAAAAAAGGGAGCACCATGTGCTCCTCTACTAAATTAAAAGTTAATCGTTCTAAATTTATTTAATAATTCATCATTGGTTTTAGTTGTCGTTACAATTCGAATCAATGTTTCTGTAATATTGCCTTGATTTCCTTCATTTAAAGCGCTACGAATCTTATTAGCTATTTCATATTCTTTTGGATTTAATATTAAATCCTCTCTTCTTGTACCAGATTTATTAATATCAATTGCTGGAAATACACGTTTTTCTGAAAGCTTCCTATCTAAGTACACTTCCATGTTACCAGTACCTTTGAATTCTTCAAAGATAACATCATCCATTCTGCTTCCAGTGTCAATTAAAGCCGTAGCTAAAATAGTAAGGCTTCCACCTTCTTCAATATTCCTAGCAGCACCGAAGAATCTCTTTGGCTTATGTAATGCAGCCGGATCAAAACCACCAGAAAGTGTTCTACCAGAAGATGGAATTGTAAGGTTATACGCTCTTGCAAGCCTTGTGATGCTATCTAGTAAAATAACAACATCTTTCTTTTGCTCAACAAGCCTTTTTGCCCTTTCTAAAACAATTTCAGCAACTTTTACATGATGTTCTGGAAGTTCATCAAATGTAGAATAAATAACATCTCCGTCAATAGAACGTTTCATGTCAGTGACTTCTTCCGGTCTTTCATCAATCAATAATACTATTAATTCAACATTCGGATGATTGTGTGTAATACTATTGGCCAATTTTTTCAAAATGGTAGTTTTACCAACTTTTGGTGGAGCAACAATCATCCCTCTTTGGCCAAAACCAATAGGTGCCATTAAATCAATTATTCTAGTTGCATACTCAGTTGGAACTGTTTCTAAGTGTATTCTTTCGTTTGGATAAATTGGTGTTAAATCATCAAATCTTTTTCTTTTAATAGCAATATCAGGAGAATCTCCATTTACACTTGAAACATAGATTAATGCAGGAAATTTTTCTCCTTCCTTTGGAACTTTACTAAAGCCTTTTATTTTATCACCTGTATCCAGTCTGAATCTCTTAATTTGTACAGGAGAAACGTAGATATCCTTTGGTGTGGATAAATAGTTCTTCCCTCTCAAGAATCCAAAACCATCTGGTAACACTTCAAGTACCCCTTCCACTGGTACGGATTCATCCATACCGGTTTGTTCTCTTTCTGAATTTAAGGCATTTGTACTAGAAGTATTTATAGAAGACTGTGTATTTGCCTTAATTTCTCTATTTACACTTGTTATTTCCGCATTCGTTTTATTATTACTTTTACTTGTTGTAGTATTCGTATTCGTAGAATTTTTCATAATAGCCTCAATGAGTTCTTCTTTATTTAGCTTACTAATACCTTTTATTTCTTTTTGCTTCGCTAGCAAACGTAAATCAGCTATTGTAAGTGATTTTAACTCTTCTCCCATATTCAACTCTCCTTTGGATATTTTATAAAGACTTTTTATAAAGATTTTGTTAGAATTTTATTTATAGTTTATGGCGCACACTGTGCGCCACTACGAATAATATGTGCATGCAAAGAACGTAAAACTATTAATACGCATACGCACTTAAGCTCTTTTTCTAGAAGAACCTCTTTTTGACTCAAAACTTTTCTTTAAATCTAATTGCCTTTCATCACTGTCTTTTAAAAACTTTGATAACATATCATCTAAAGTTAAAGGTGCTTTTTCCTTTACTGATTCTTCTTTACGTGATTCAAAAGGCATCATTGCTTTTTTGATAGATAATGCAATTTTTCCTTTCTCATTAATAGATAAAACTTTTGCCTTAACCTTATCTCCAGATTTTAAAACCTTGTGTATATCTTCAACATAGTCTTTTGAAACCTCAGATATGTGAACTAATCCACTCTTACCATCTTCTAATTTAATAAAAGCACCATAATTCATAATATCTGCTACAGTTCCTTCTACTATTTCGCCAACGTTGACTGACATATAAAACTTCCTCCTACTTTCTAACTACGGTTATTTTACAACAAAAAACTCTTAAAGTCAATATCGACCTTAAGAGTTATTATATACTTGCATCCATGAAAATAATTTCAGTGGGCATCACGTAACCCAATCTTTCACGAGCAACTTCCTCGATGTACTCATCATCAGACATTGATGCGATTGTTGTGGTTAACTTTTCACTTTCAAGATATTGCTCTTGAATTTTCCTCTCACATGAAGCAATGTTTGTATTTAATTCATTAAGCCTAATTTGTTGATCATAAAAAACATAACCCATATACACAAATACGCTTATTATCAGTATTGTTGAAACTAACTTTTTTAATATTTTCAAAATTAATTCACCACTTTATCATATGTAAAATTTAACACCTATTATAATTATTCTACAAAAAAATCAAATTTCCTGCTTATTTTTCTTGTTTTTTAACATTTTATTACTAATGTTACTTGCTTGTGAAGATACTTTTTTATTTGAAGATTCAAACACTTTTTTCATTGCTTTCCCCATTGATTGAAATAGATTTCTTATTTTTTTATTGATAAATTTCAAAGCACCTAAAATATAATGACTAAATAGTAACATATAAAAACCGGCACCAAGCAAATACCCTATTAACATGTATCCTCTTAGTTCACCCTTGTTAATTAAAAAGGCACTCACAATGATGATGATAGCAGTGACAATCCAAAAAATAACGTCTTGTATGTATACCCAAACATTTCTTATTCCTTCCCAACGTAATCCTCTGAATAAGTCAAATAAAATACCCAAAATAACACCCGTCAAAATAGACCAACCAAAAATATAAACTTGTTCTACAAGCATTTTCTTCCTCCTTTACAGTATAAAGTGGCAAATGATTCATCGCTATATTATTTAAAAATTTTAGTAAATAGTCCTTCACCTCTTTTAGAAGAATTGCTTCTATCATCATATGTCATAGAATTAACTTCGCCATCTATGCTAAGTTCTGAGTTTTCCAAATTAAATTTATTAAGCCTCAAATCAGAGCCTTTCACAATTAAAATTCCAAGCTCCGTTTCTACAGTTACAATTTCCTCATCAAAATTTAGCACATCTAACACGCCACTCAAATGCAATTTGTTCCTGTTTTCTAAAATAATATTTTGCATTTTTGTTGTTTTTGTCTCTTCATAAATCATACTATCAACCTCCATTAATCTTACTTTTAATATATTGTATTCAGAGGTTGTCTATTTTAGAACAAGAATTTAATGGAGCACGCTGTCCGCTGTATACTTGCAAAGCTCTAACAGTATCGTCCATGCTCCACTACGAATGACACAGCACACGCTCCGCTACGAATAATATCTCATTTTGGTTAAAGCTCGTTTTTCTATTCTTGAAACTTGCACTTGTGAAATTCCAAGAATATCTGCAATTTGTGTTTGCGTCTTTTCTCTATAATAACGAAATATAATTATTTTCTTTTCTTGCTCATCTAATTTTTCCAAAGCTTTTTCTATGGTAATTTCATTTAATACTTTTTCATAATCATCTCTTTTATCCGCAAGTTTATCCCCAACTGTTTGCCCATCCTCATCACCAATTTTTCTATCAATTGATTCAATTAAGAGAGAGGCATCTAATGCAATAACAATATCTTCTTTCTCTATTTTTAAAACACTACTTATCTCTTCAATGGTTAATTCTACTCCTTTTTCTCTTACACTATTTTCTTGTAGTTCTTTCACTTTTGTTGCTATTTCTTTTAAACTCCTGCTTACTTTAATTGGTCCATTGTCTCTTAAAAATCTTTTAATTTCCCCAATCACCATGTATGTAGCATACGTTGAAAGTTTGTTGTCGAGCGTAAAATCAAAATTTTTAATTGCCTTAATGAAACCGATGCAACCAATTTGATATAAATCCTCCAATTCATAATTTCTATTATTAAATCTTCTTACAATGCTCCATATTAATCCGACTATTTTCACATACAAGCTGAGATAAAGCTTCTTTACCACCATTTTGTGCTTCACGGATTAATTCATTCATAAGCCTTCTCCTATATTTTTTTTCATAAATACTTTGGTACCCATCCCAATAATAGAATCCACCTTCATCTCATCCATGAAACTTTCCATAATGGTAAAGCCCATTCCAGAGCGCTCTAATTCAGGCTTTGAAGTATAAAGTGGTTGCTTTGCAATATCAACGTTTTCAATTCCTTTTCCATAATCTATGACTTCAATCTCAATTGTTTTTTCATATAACTTGCAATTTATATGTATAATTCCTTTCTTATTTTCATAGCCATGAATAATAGAATTGGTAACAGCCTCTGAGACTGCTGTTTTAATATCCGCCAGTTCCTCAAAAGTAGGATCTAACTGTGATGCAAATGCAGCTACTGTAACCCTTGCAAAAGCTTCGTTTGATGATTTGCTTTTTATTTCTAATTTCATCTCATTTTCCATTAATAACCTCATTCCTTTCCTTAATAAAACAATTTTATATGTATGCTTTGCTACGATGATAGTGGCATGATTTTTAAAATTCCAGACATATTAAATATTCTATATAACTCTGGTTTTAGATTAACTATTTCGGCTTTTCCTCCATTTCTAATTATTTTTCTATATCGACCAATTAACATTCCTATTCCAGAACTATCCATAAATGTAACATTGCCAAAATTGAATTGAACTACCTTTGGCATAAACTTTTTAATTGCATCATCAATCATGATTGCAAACTTTAAACATGAATGGTGGTCAATTTCTTCTTCAAAAGTAACCTCAAGCACCTTTTCACTTATTTCATAGTTTACAAACATATATTATTCCCTCCTTTGTAAAAATTTATACACATTATAGATTAAAAAAAATAAAAAGTTTAGCGAAAAAAAATATTACGCTAAACTTTTCAAAAAACTTTCCATTGCACTTTGCACTTTCTCTTTATCATATACACACGCAAAGCCATGAGTAACACAATCTACCAGTACTAATTGTTTTCGCGTATGGCAGGCAGCATAATTTGCCTTTGTCATTTTACTTGGCACAAAATCATCACTTAGTCCATGAATAAAGAGTATTGGAAGTTCATTCTCTTTCATAGAATCAATAACACTACATTCATAAATGTTACATTTAGCTTTCATCATACAAAAAAGATTTAAAAATGGTAAAAACACATCTATATCGATTCCATACTTACTACTTGCCACTTTAGAAATGATATCTCTAGGAGAAGTAAAACTAGAATCAACAATAATTCCTTTCACTTTTTTTGGTAAATTCAAATTAGATGCTAATAAAACAGTTGTTGCACCCATGGAAATACCACTTAAAATAATTTCATCAACCCAACTAAAATTTTGTGAAACATATTCACACCATGTCACCACATCATATCTTTCTTTTGTCCCAAAAGTAATATACCTTCCTTCGCTTTTGCCATGTGCCCTTTGATCGACTAACAAAATATTATAGTCATGTTCATAGTACCATCGAAAATAAGGAGAAAAATCATTTTCAGCAATCGAACGATATCCATGAAATAGAATAACCATTTTGTTAGAATTATTGCAACGAAAAAGTCTACCAGCAAGCAATAACCCATCATTACTTTTCATATAAAGCCACTGTGGTGGCAAACTTTCTATATAGTTTAAATTCGATTGAAATTCTCCAAAGAATTTTTTTAACTTACTATTTTTGCTTAACTTTTGCTTCGTAATATCAAAAACTTCTCCTCGCACAAAAATAGTATGAAAAATGTAATGTGTAAAAAAAGTAAATATCAATAAAAAGAGTAATATCATTATCATACTTTCTATTTTGACCAATCTCAAAAAATATATGTATATTTTGTGCCAAAATTACCGTCACTTTTGTGACAAACTTTGTGCCAAAATCTCCGTCCCCATTGGCTTTTTTGGAGCAAAAAAAGGACGAGTGTTAAACTCGCCCTTTTGCTGTATTATTCTGCAATTTCAGTTGCATCACTTGTTATGCTGAAATGATGATCATTTCTTGTAGCTTCTATAATGTCTCCTACTAATTTATGTTCTACACTTACATCACTGAAACCTGTGTAAGTATTTAAGTCATAATTTGCTGGAGCTCTTAACAAGTAGTAGTTTACTAATTGTGCAACCTCTGCTCTCATGATTCCTTTGTCAATTCTTAAGTCTGTTTCGAAAGCACTAACTGGAGTCATGTTTAATCTTGCTAACAATGTAATTTGAGATATTGCCCAGTGATTTGTTACTACTTCACCATTTACAATGTACTCAGTTACTGGATTATTATATGCTTTAATATTTCTATTAATGTCCTTAATTTCTAATCCTTCAACACCTTTATTAGCAGAATCTTTTTCTAAGAATGTTGCTAAAATCTTCATAAATTCTGCCCTTGTCATTGTTCTATTTGGTTTGTATGTTCCATCTGTATAACCATTAATAATTCCATATGATGTACATGCTGTAATTGCCTTTTGTGCTTCTAAATATGTTTCACCAATATCTGGGAATACAGATGAAACTTGTGTACTATCTATTACATCTTGTCCTAGTAATATTCTTCCAAGTACTAAAGCACCTTCTGCTCTTGTTATGGTATCATCTGGTCTAAATGTTGTTGCATTTGCATCACCATGCATATATTGTTTGTGTAAGATTTCTAACACTGTATTAGAATCTTTGTAAATCAAATTAACTACTCCTGATTTATCATCCACACTTCCATTTGCTCCGATTGTAGCAAGTGGATAAATTGTTTCTGAAGTATAGCTTGATTGACTAAATGCTGTATATCTCAATACGACAATCTTTGTTCCAGAATAATCTTTTGTCATTCCTTCTGGATAAGTCCATGTGATTGTTCTAGCAGAATTATCTACTGTTCCTCCATCATTATCTACTACTTCAAAATCTAAAGGAATATTTAAAGTAATTGCTACTGGTGATGTGATGTCATCTCCAGCATTTTTGAAATCAATGTAGTAAGTAACATCTTCATTTAATGCATACATATTCTTATTTGCTTTTGATGATTGAGAATCGTTTCTCAAAGAAATCGCTAAATTATTTAATTCAAAATTTTCTTCTTCCCAAGGCAATACTTCTAATTGTCTTTCATCATTATTTGGATTTGGTATGATAAATGTATACGTCTTTACTAAACATTTCTTACCATTACTTCCTACTGCATATGCATATAAGATATGCGTTGTACCTGGTTTAAATTCTTCTGGAATTGTGATATCTGCCATTGCTCCAGGAACAGTTGTCCATTCTCCTGTTTTATTATCCCATACATATACGATTGATGCTACATCATCTGCTGGTTGTGCATATAATGAAATTGCATCTCCTACATAACCAATTCCGCTATATCCATCTGGAATTTCTGTGCCATTATGCATAGCTTCAATTTGGAAATCTGTAAGTATTCTTATTACATAGTGCTTTGTAGTATATTCTCTATCCCCTACATAAGGTGTTAAAGATAGAACATATGCCATTCCTTCTTCAAAATTGCTTGGTACTGTAATTGTTCCTGAAGAACCATTTATTGTTCCTTCATCTCCTGTGCTCCATGCATATTTAATTGAAGTAACTTTATCTACTGGTTCAGCATCGACATTTATCACTGCACCTTTTTCAACTGCAGTTGGATTTTCTTCTGGTTTTGCTAATTCCACTGCTTCATGTTGTGCAATAACATCAACTGTTAGATTATCTTCAACTACTGGAGTTTCAGGAGTTGTATTATCTGGAATATTGATAAAGTATATTTTTTCAATTTGAGGTTCTGCTTCTCCTACTATATAACCTCTTACGATTAACCAGTGTGTACCTGGTGTTAAATTTGGAACTGTAATTCTGCCATTTGCTCCGTTGATACGTTGTTCCGGTTGATCATCCCAAGCATATGTCATGTATGTTACTTTATCTGCTGGAGTTCCATTCAAATCAATAGGATCTCCAACGTTCATTTCATACACTGGTGAAGAGTCATCACTGTATGGCTTTAACTCTTTTCCGTTACTTGATGCATTGACATCAATTTCAGAATCTTCATTTGTTGTTGCCGGAGTATTATCTGGTATTACAACAATATATTCTTTCGTTTTACTAGCATTACTTCCTGCTGATGCTGTTACTGTCAACATGTATGGTATTCCTTTATCGAATGTTGGTGGAACCGTAATCTTTCCACTTGCACCATCAATTTTAGTAGTGTTTTGATCAACATTCCATTTGTATTCAATCATAGTTACTTTATCCGTTGGTGTAGCAGATAATTCAATTTCTCTATTATTCTCATCTATTCTAGTAATGTAACTATTGTCCGTTGCATTTTTATCAAGCTCAGATACTAATGCCCCATTATATTTAGCGGAAACATCTACAGTCAAGGCAATTGGCTCTTGATGTTCTCCACCACCGCCGCCATTGCCACCGCCACCACCTGACGTTGTTCTTTCTTTTACAATAATGGTTACTGTAACGCTGTCTGCTTTCCATTCTCCATCAGCTGGTATTGAAATTTTTACCGTAGCAGTTCCTGGTTTTAAACCATGAATAGATAACTTGTTACCTGTTAAATTAAGAGTTGCTACGCTTCCATTTGTAATGCCTCCCATTGTAAACTTACCTGAACCATAACGTGAGAACAATACTGCAGCATCATCTCCAACATAAAGCTCTACTTTTTCCTTGCTTGCTCTTAGATTTGCATCTCTTGTTGTAGTTACCGTTGTAGCGTTTTTGGCTACTACTTCTATCATCTTACTTCCACTCATTATTTCACCATTATTTTGCCTTACGCCAACTGTTATAGTTGTTTTTCCTGGTGCTTTTGCAGTTACTTTTCCTCTAGAATCAACAGTAGCTACCGATCTATCACTACTTTCGAATCCAACAATAACTGTACCTGTTGCGTTTGATGGTGTATACGTTATTGAACCATTTGCTGTTTCACCTACAACTAGAGGTGTTTTATAAATTAATGCCACCCTCGTTAATTTTACTGTAGAAGTCTTGCTATATCCACAATCGGTGCACACTCCACTTGCATTAAAATTATGTGTTGTATCTTTCTCTTGTGATTTTGCTGTTGTTGTATCTTCCACTCCACATGAACATTTACCATATAGATTTCTTATTCTACATAAATTTTCTTTTCCTTGTGGTATCCACACTCCATATGCAGTTCCATAGTCATAATTATGTGTATGTACTGTATTTGCTTTTACTGTTATTGGTATTACTTTTTGCGCTGTATTTGCTGTATTTCCCGTTACCTTTATTGTTATTGAAGCACTTCCTGCTTTCTTTGGTGTTACCATTACTCTATTTCCTGTAACTGTCGCTGTTGCTACCGTTGTATTATTACTTGTTGCTGATATTCCCGTTCCTCCAGTATAGGTACAATTTATTGCTAACGCTGCACTTCCTTCAGTCGCCGATAATGTCGATGGCGTTGCTGTTAATGTTGCCGTTGGTAATACTGGTTTTGCTTTTACTGTTATTGGTATTACTTTTTGCGCTGTATTTGCTGTATTTCCCGTTACCTTTATTGTTATTGAAGCACTTCCTGCTTTCTTTGGTGTTACCATTACTCTATTTCCCGTAACTG
>JAFUGH010000069.1 GCA_017469465.1 Clostridia bacterium
GATGAGTCCAAATGAAAAATTGGCTAAATTTCAGGCATAGTGGAGCTAGTATATGAAAAAAGGTATTTCAAATATAGACATTTCTAAGAAAGTGTGACATATGTTTGACAAACCTACAGCTTAAACTCAAAATTAAGATAAAAAGTATTGACATTATTTATGATTAATATTATAATAATCATTGTTATTCAAAGGTTTTTATGACCTTAATAAACGCACTACTAGCTCAGTTGGTAGAGCAACTGACTCTTAATCAGTGGGTCCGGGGTTCGAATCCCCGGTGGTGCACCAAATAAAAAGCAGTCTCGCAGAGGCTGCTTTTTTATTTGGATGCAAACGGAGGATTCGAAAAGGAGCACGAGCTGAAGGAGCAAAGCGACACACAGCGAGTAGAAACAGTCCAGTGGACTGTTTCGATGCGACGCGGGTAGAATCCCCGGTGGTGCACCAGTGAGAACTCGGTTCTATAATTTTAGTTGGGGTGGGTAACCTAAACTATTGACAAAGAACCATTTTGTGACTTAAAATGCAAAAATGGTTTATAGCAAAGCTACAAACCATTGATATTGGTGCCTATTCGCGGAATCGAACCACGGACACAGGGATTTTCAGTCCCTTGCTCTACCAACTGAGCTAAATAGGCAGATAAAAAAATAAACCACTTTATAAAAAAATGGCGACCTGAAAGGGGCTCGAACCCTCGACCTCTAGCGTGACAGGCTAGCGCTCTAACCAACTGAGCTATCAGGCCAGATAAAAAAGTGGTGGGCACTATAGGGCTCGAACCTATGACCCCCTGCTTGTAAGGCAGATGCTCTCCCAGCTGAGCTAAGCGCCCACTTCTTTATGTCCTTGCGACTTCTTTAATATACTATATATGTTTAGATTTGTCAACAACTTTTTTTAGATTTTTTAGTTTTTTTTAAAATATAACTTTTTGACGTTTAAGTGTTTATTATTATTCTATTGAATTCTGTAATAAAGAAATTAATTCTTGTTTTGTTTTTGAGTTGTCGTTAAAGTATTGATTTATATATGGAATTAAACTGTATTTAACAGTCATATTGATATTTTCGTCATCCATTGGCTTACAAAAGTATGAGTGACCAATTTTTACATTGTCATCTAAACTTTTATTTACAGTCATGATGCTATTTATTACTTTTTCTAATTTAGGATTTTGCATATAGAATTTCTTGAAGTTTTCATTTTCAAATATTGGTTTTATAGTATAAAAACTAAATCTTCTTCTTAAAGCATAGTCCTTAATAGCTAATTCATCATCATAGGTATTCATTGTGCCAATGATATAAATATTATTTGGAACATAAAAACGTTCACGAGAGCAGGCAAGTTCTATGTAGTTTTCTTTACCACGTTTATCGAGCTCAATTAACGCAAAAGCCTCTCCAAATATTTTAGCAATGTTACCTCTATTTATTTCATCAATGATAACAAAGTATTTGTTATTTGGATCATTTCTAGCTTTGTTGCATATTCTTTTAAAGCAGCCTCTTTTATATTTGTATATACCGATATCATCTGCTCTATATCCTTCCATAAATTCGTCTGTTGAATATAATTCATGAAATTGAACCGGCAAAATCTTTTCTTCGTCTTTTTGTCCTAAAATGGAGTATGCCAATTTCTTTGCAATATAAGTTTTTCCAACACCAGGAGCTCCTTGTAAAATAACATTTTTTCGCCTTAAAATAAGTGCTCGAAGCTCATCATAATCTTTCTCATCAAAATAGACTTCTTCCAAAAACTTTTCTTTATTATAAATATCATAATATCTATATTGCTTTTTAGGATTAAGTTCACGCATCATACTGTAGATTACTTCATATTCTCTAGGTGCAAGTTTAAAGAGCGTGCCTTGTGTGTATCTAAAAACTTCCAAATTTGCAAGTTCTATATGACATTCAATAGAATATCTTGTTACAGTATCTGTTAAACCTTCTATTTTTTTAAACATGACTTTATCATCTTTTATTTCTTCGATAACCTGGCATAATCCAATTACTTCATTTGACGGTTCGGTTTCATATGCAATAACATAAGCACCTTTTTTTATTTCTGTAAAATTTTTATATAATGTTCGAGGGGTTCCATCCTCATTTAAGGCTGTGTAGTAGAAACAATCTCCAACTTCTAAATCTCTAAAATGAAGCATTTTGGGATTTATGCTAAGCCACCAATAATTGCTATTCATAAAAAAATCCTTTCATATATGGAGCTATACTAGCTCTATTTGTTAATTTGTAACTACATATTAGCACGGTTTGTCGTTTTTTTCAAGTTTATATTGAAGAAAGAAGATTTATGGTATATAATGAAAGCTCAAATAAAAATTATAAGGAGGAATTAGATGAGTATCTATTTCAGTGGTTCGATTGCAGGAGGTCGGGAGCTGCGAGATACGTATAAAGAACTAATTAGTCACTGCAAGCAGTATGGAAAGGTTTTCAATCAATGTGTTGGAAAAGATTCTATTCGAAATCACAAGAGTATGAATATTTATGAAAGAAACATGTATTGGATTGAAAACTGCAGGGTGTTTATAGCAGAAGTCTCAGTTCCTTCTCTTGGGGTGGGAATGGAGATTGAGCGTGCACTGAATGCGGGAATTCCCGTTTTGTGTTTGTATGATGTGAAGGCTGGCAAACCAACTTCACGAATGATCATAGACTGTAAAACAATTAAAGTAATCGGATATTCAAAACTAGAGGTTGCTAAGCAGATGATTACTAATTTTATTGAGGAATATCAGCCGAATATAGTTCCTCAAAGTAAATACTCAGACAATTCTCAGAAAGTAGAGAAAGAAACTATTGAATTCGTAACAGGAAAATGTGTACTAGTAAGTAATTAATTACTTTGTTGTGGTCATTAATTTTGGACAAAGGAGGACATCGTTATGAGTGACACTAGAATCTTCTTTGTACCTGGTAAAAAATTATATCTTAAGTTGCCAGAATGTAGTGACAAAAATGAAATTATTGTTAATTTGGCCATACCGAAAGAACTTGGAGGAAAATATTTGAAAATCGAAGCTATGTCCGAGAATTCTGCGGATATACCAGTGAAGAGAAGGTGTTGCGAAGAAGACTGTGAGAAATGTGGAGTAGTCTATTGCATTGTAAAGTATGGCAATGCAGAGTTGAGAAATTGCTTCAGTGAAGAGAAAATGGCTGACGGTAGACCAATCATACCGGGACATCCAAATTGTCACTATGGTGATTGTTATGATTGCCATGTTGTTAGTTGTTCTATACAGCAGGGATGGGCAGATATTCCTGAACAGCCATAATCCTTTATGTCAAGAGGTTTTTACCTCTTGACTTTTTTATATAATAAAAAAGTTATAGAAATTTTTGCTTGTAGCTTGCGAGTAACGAGCATTGCAAGAAAAAATTATTATCTAAATTCTTACTTATTATTCAAGAATAGTTACATTAGAAAGTGAAACAAAGCTTCACGTATGAAAATCAAAAATCTTTGATTTTTAGTTTTTTATTTTTCTTATGTTGCTATTTGGACGTTTAATTGGCGTTACAAGTTCAAGTATAAAAACTTGACATATATTGAGGAAGAGAATATAATAAAAATGCGATAGCATTATGTAACCTCAAATGATAATTTATAGGAGGTGAGAAGAGTGAAAATGG
Source organism: Clostridia bacterium (assembly GCA_017469465.1). Classification (GTDB taxonomy): domain Bacteria; phylum Bacillota; class Clostridia; order TANB77; family UBA1234; genus UBA1234. Next base: position 3,672 of record JAFUGH010000069.1, read on the forward strand.
CAGGCCGGAATCTAAATATGATTTTAAGAAAAGCAAAGAGTAGACGCCTAAGAAGGATTGTTGCTTTTATTTTGATAACATTATTTATTATTTATCGTGGAACGTTCTCATTACTTTTAATGAGTAGCAACATAGCAGTTACTGCACATCGAGGGAGTACTACTGTAGCCCCTGAAAATACAGTGTCTTCTGTCTTAGAAGCAATTGCATTAGGAGCAGATTATATTGAGATAGATGTGCAATTGACTAAAGATGGAGAAGTAATATTACTTCATGATACAAATTTTAAAAGAGTAGCAGGCATAATGGCTAGACCGAGTGAGTTAACTTATGAAGAGATACTTGACTTAAATGTTGGTGCATACAAAACGGAGCTTGAGTTTCATGCACCACTTTTACGGGAAGTGCTAGATGTATGCTTGCTTTCTTCTACCAAGTTAAATATTGAATTAAAAGATTATAGAAGAAATGCGAGATTGCCTTATGAAGTTGTAAGAATTATAGAAGAGTATGATTTCTTGGATAGATGTGTAATTACATCATATTCTCAAGACTTCCTTAAGACTGTTAAACGTCTATGTCCTAAAATTCAGGTTGGTTTGATTACGAATTCTAGTTCTCTTACAACTTATATAGAAAATAGATTTGTAGACTTTTATTCCATAAATTATCTTTCACTTAGTCCTAGTATTGTTATGTATATTCATGCTAAGCATAAAGAGGTATTTTGTTGGACACCAAGTAGCAGAATTGCTATTGAAACTGCAATTAGAGCTGGCGCAGATAATATTATCACTAATAATGTGGCATTAGCACAACTTTTAATTGTTTCTCATAACTAAAAATCAATCTGAATTTTGTTATTACAAAATTTGGATTGATTTTTTGATTGATTATCGCTTATGAAATATAGAAAATACAGTACTTAATGATGAACCCTTCATAATGTGATATAATTAATTAGTATCAAAATATGAATTTCTTTTGATAAAGCTTAAGAATGAATAATAGGATGGTAGATATGTTTGTTTTTGAACTTCCAATAGTAATGATTAGGTGCCTGATTATTACACTTTTAATTGAAACGATAGTAGGAATGATACTAGGAATTCGTGAGAAGAGGGATTTACTGAATGTAGTACTTGTGAATATTGTAACAAATCCTTTGGTTGTTTCAATTCCTGTTTTCTTTAATTATAAATATGGTTTGTTATCTAGAAATATTTGTTTACTAGTTCTTGAAGTAATTGCTTTTTTGTTTGAGGGCTTCGTTTATAATAAATTTTTTAAAAATAAAAAAATAAATGGATTTATTATTTCTTTAATTCTAAATGGTTTTTCTTATTTTATTGGAGAACTCATTAATTATTTTATGTATGGTGTAAAATAGAATTATTGGATTTTTTCTGATAAAAAAAATAGATGTGGCTTTAAGCTACATCTATTTTAATTTGGTTGGTTCATTTATACTTAGCTAGTTGAAAATTATAATACTTTCACATTTTCCCCTGCCATCAAATATGAATTTTTAACAGCTTCAAATTCATCACGTGTTCCTATACGAATTACATATTTTTTGATAGGAGTCAAAAGAAGCATTTCTACTAAAAAAACAAAAGTACCAACTAAGAAGGCAAATAAAATGCCTACATTTTTATTATGCCGATTTAATTCTTCTTTATTTTGAAAATCTCTTTCAAAAACAAGCTCACCATTTGCATTAAAATAAGAATAACTAGAAATAGGTACTTTGCTTTCATAGGTTGTATTAAGCACTAGTGATGGTTTGTCATTGATTACTTTATAAGAAAGTTCCATATTATCTGGAACTGCCAAATCGTACTGAATGAATTTATGCTCAACATCTATTGCTTGAGTTAAGAACTGTTCCATTTTTTGATATTCTTCTTCAGGATATTCAAATGTTTGATTAAAATGTGCATAAAAAACTAAGAATCCACATGCAATTCCTACTATAAATGCCAATATTGCACAATAATACTGCAAAAACCGTTTTACATTTTCCTGTTCCTTTATAGACATATTTTCTGCCTCCTTTAATCTAAGTTAGCCATTTTAAAATTGATTTAACTTGTTCATATTATCATATGTGTATATAAATATCAATTATGATTTGGACACTTGTCAAAATCATCATATACGTAAGTATAAAATTTTTTTAGAAAAAGTTTGTGAAATTGGCTGGGAGGATTCGGCGAAGCCCGCGCCGCAAAACCAGTTCACTGAACTGGTTTTATCTTCGCTACAAGCCAGCCCCTAATCGTCTTGTGGCTCGGTCGCTCCTTTTCTCATCCTCCCGTTAACATTCGAATAAAAAAATAGTTGTAACTAAAGTCACAACTATTTTTCTTTTGGCTGGGCTGAATGCTTTTTCTCCTCGCATTCCTTACAGCTTCAGCCTTTAGAGCATCCACTCTTATTTGGAAACAATGTTCCAGATTTATTAACTTTTCTTACTCTTCATTTTTCTTTTCAAATTTTTCTTCAAATCTTCGATTTTGATTTGCCATGTATTCATCATACTTGTTCATTTCTTTTTGTCTAAAGTAATCATAGATGTCTCCGTATGTATCAATCGTTGTTTGTATCTTAGCATGACCTAATACTTTCTGCAATACATGAATTGGTACTCCTGCTTCAATGCATCTCGTTGCAAAAGTATGTCTTAACATATGCGTATGTACATCACTTGATTTTAAGTTGACGATGCTTCCGTCAACCTTTTTCTTTTTGGTATCAATTATTCTTATTCCAGCATTTTTTGCAATTCTTTTGAATGCACTATTAATCATGCCTTCGTTATATAACTTGCCATTCTTTTGCGTAAAAATGATATTATTTTCGTTAGGTATCATTTCTTTTAAAGCATTTTCTAATACTACTTTAGCATCTGGTCTTAAGTCTACTTTTCTAATACCATTTTTTGTTTTCGGCACATCTCCAACTACAACTTTACCATCTTTAGATTTAGTAAGGGTTCTTGTTATTTGTATCATAACATCATCATTATATCTAACAATATCATTTGGAGTTAGAGCTAATACTTCTCCTATTCTCATTCCAGTGAATAAACAGATCAGAATAATATTATTATATTGAGAAGGATTCTCTTTGATATAACGTCTTAACATATAGTCTTCTTCTGATGTTAATGCAACTACTTTTTTATCTTGCTTAAAACTTTTTGGTTTCTCAATAGGGTCATGGTAATTAGGATCAAAAAAGTTTTCTTTAATTAGTCCTTTTCTCATAGCTTCTTTATATACATCTCTTAAAACTCGGTAGTCTTTTGCAATTGTTGAACTAGCATTTTTTCTTTCATCTTCCAAAAAGTTTTCTATTTGTTTTTTCGTTACATTTTGAATTGGAATATCACCAATTCGATTTTTAGCAATTCTGTTAATGATATCTTTATTGGATTTGTAACCATTAGGTCCTGTAATGCCTTTTTTTAGTTTCTTTTCTTCAATATCGATTGCAATATTAACTATTGATACTTCACAAAATCTAGGTGAGCCATCATCTTCCTTTCCTTTGTTTTTGATTACTTCATCGTATGAATCATACAATTTTTGCAATGCTTCTTCCTTTGTTTTACCGCTAAATTGCTTTCTAATCGGTTTACCTGTCTTCTCGCTATATCCTAAATGCAAAACATTTGCTTTATACCTTGTGTAGATATAGAACTTGTCACAATTCTCATTATCAACACAATTTCTACATATCTCACATTTATTCATAGTGTATAGATTTGCTCTATTACTGCATATTTTTCTGTGTTCACATTCTCTACAATTTGGACAGATTTTACGATTTGTGATTTCCCTTTTGTCTTTCGTGGTGTACTTATGAATGGTATAATCACGTCCTTCAATAAGTTTTTTCATAATTCCCTCCTAAAAATTTTTAAGGGAATGTCTTGAAAGGTATTACTTTTTCTGATATAATCCTTTATAGAAGTTAGGACTTGGAACATTCCCTTGTTCTTTAGAAGATTTAGAACGCCATTTCTAAATCTTCTTTTTGTTTTCTACAGAATGTGCCTTGTTTTAAGATATTCTAGAAGGGCATTTTCTTCTACCATATAAGATCTACCATATTTTTGTGCTGGAAAATCTTTGCGATGAAATAGCTCTGAACAAGCTTTTTTACCCATAATGAACATCTTGCACACATCTGCCATTGTGTAAAGTACTGGCATTGGTTTGGATGCTACTGCTACTTTTTCCATAAGTTTTCCTCCTTTCTTTTTTTTATTTTCATTTCATAGTTCTCAATATTTGTTAGCAGATGTAACATTGAGTTTCTATAAACTAACTAGATGATATAATAAGTATTTGACATTGTCAATAGTTTGTATTAAAATATTTTATAGAAAATAACAAAAATATATTTGTGAGGTTTGAATATGGAAAATTTTAGTAACAAGTTTTATTTTGATGTCAATCGTAAAAAGAAATATATTGTATACAACGACTATAAACTTTATAAAACGGAGTATGATTTAGAACAAGTAAATAAAGAGTTAAACCTTGGCGAACAATTATGTGACTACATGAATACAGACTTTCATTCAGAAGATAGTTTTAATGATTTCATAAAAAAATATAGTATTACCTTCTTTTTTAACGAATATGGAACAGGCTTTGAGGAAACACATCTCACAAAAGAAGAGTATATCGATAACATAAAAAAGGTCTTTAGGTATTTTGAAGGTAGTTTCCTTAGATTTCATGATGGGCTAATATCAGATGTTTTGTATATTTATAATATGAATGGACTTGTTGAATTGGAAGAACTTACACCATATCAAAGATTTTTTGCTATGGTAAATAGTGATAGATTCAGTCAAGCTGTAAAGTTTTTTAACAAAGAAAAAACAAAGATTAATTTTAAAGCAACGGAATGGATTAGTAAATTTAATCTTTATGCTCGTGAAGAAGTAACACAAGAAATAGCTAAAAAAGATATAGTAAATACGGCTTTTTTCTATGAATGCGAAGATATTACACAAGCCTTAATTATAGAACTTTCAATTCTAGCTCATAATAATATTGAGATTAAAAAATGCAAAAATTGTGGCAAATTCTTTGTGCCAAATAATAGATCAGATGAACTGTTTTGTGAAAACGTATTTGAAAATGGAAAAACTTGTAAAGAAATCGGCTATTTTAAGGTAAAGCAAAAAGCTATCCACGAAAATGAAGTGTTAAGAATGTATAGAAATGTATATCAAAAATTATTATTAAGAGTAAGAAGAAATCCAGGTAATGCAGACTATGCAAGGGATTTTGAGTTCTTTAAAGATGATAATATAGAAATGAGAAATGCTTTAGAACGAAATGAAATTACAGAAGAACAGTACTTAGAGTGGTTGAAAAAAAAGTAAAATATGTGCTATGTACAGAATTTTGCCACTGTCAGTGGCAAAATTGAAAAATGCAACGCATCGTTGCAGATTTATAAGGAGTGATAAAAATGCAAGAGCAAGAAGTAATTGAAGCTATTAAATATATGCAAAAATATCAAACAGAGACAGAAAAATTAGAAGCAAAAACTGCAAAAGGAGAATTTCCAAAGAAGTGTTATGATACGATATCTTCTTTCTCAAATACATCTGGTGGAATAATAATATTTGGCATAAATGAGAATAATAATTTTATAGAGCAGGATGTATATGATGTAAATGACTTACAAAAACAAGTTACAGCATTATGTTCTACTGCTATGGAGCCTAAAATAAGACCCGAATTTTTGCCAATTACATATAATGGTAAGAAATTGTTAGCTGTAAAAATTGAGGAACTTCCTCAAATTCAAAAACCTTGCTATTATAAATCATTAGGTATTCAAAAAGGCTCTTTTACAAGAGTAGGAGATTCCGATGAGCATATGACTGAATATGAAATTTATAGTTTGGAAAGTTATAAAAGTAATGTTCAAGAAGATTTAAGACCAATACCGAGAGCCAATTTAGAAGATTTTAAGCAGGATAAATTGAAAAAATATATAGAAAAGATGAAAATTAAGAAACCTAATTTTGCTAATTTCTCTGACGAGAAGATATTAGCATTAAGTGGCATTATTGATAGCAAAACTGGTGAACCAACATTAGCTGGAACATTATTATTTGCAGAATGGCCTCAGGCTTATTTACCACAATTATTTATAGCTTGCGTTGTTGTACCTGGCAGAAAGCTAGGAGATATTGGAGAATTAGGACAAAGATTTGATGACAACGAACGTGTTGAAGGTACTATTGAAGAAATGCTTGAGGGAGCTTTAAATTTTGTTAGAAGAAACATCGGTACAATGGTAATTATTGATAATGACGGAAAAAGGACAGATGTACCTCACTACCCTATGAAAGCTATAAAAGAAGCAATAGCAAATGCTTTAATCCATAGAGATTATAGCATATTTAGGGAGGGAGCATATATTTATGTGCAGATATATGATGACAGAATTGAAGTTATAAGTCCTGGAGGTTTATATGGTAAGTGCAAACTTGAAAATCTTGGAACTAACCAAATGATGGAATCTAGGAACAAAACTATTGTACAAATATTAGAGGAAACAACTGATATTGTAGAAAACAGACATACTGGAATTGCTACTATGAGAGAGGAAATGAAAAATATGAACTTACCAGAGCCTGAAATAGAAGTATCTGAGGGTGATTTTAGGGTTATATTTAGGAAAAAAGTTATAGATGATGGAGGACAGAAGAGGACAGAAGAGGACAGAAGAGGACAGATAAATGAAACAAAAAAAATAGAAGCTAAAATAATAGAATTGATGGAAAAAAATCCTCAAATTACGCAATCAGAAATATGTAGATTAACAGGATTAGGTAGAACAGCAATTACAAGACGTATCAGTAAACTGAAGGAAGCAAATATCATTGAAAGAATAGGCTCTGACAGAAACGGTTATTGGAAAATCTCGCACCGATAGTGCGAGATTTTCCAATATATTATTCTCTCGGCAAATTTCTTGGTCGAAAAACCTGACAATAAGTTTATTTTTTATCCTCATTCTCTTTTTTAGAATAATCAATTCTTTTGTGTATATAGTACAATTGTTTTTTATAAGAAAGTGTGAATATCAATATCAAAAGTAAACAAATAATAGTGTAATATATACAAGAGTTAACATTGAAATAATCAATAAAGCAACGCGATAATTTAAATAGTAACAAAAGAAGAAATGTTGCAATAAAGTTTCTATACATATTATAATCCGTAAATAGTATTTTTATTTTTGGGTCTTTTTGTTCTGCTACATAAAAATCGGTACTTTCAGAACTAAATTTTGAATTCATTGTCTTGGATTTCCAAAGCAGAGGTTTTACAATTAATGATCCTACTCTGCTAATAACTAAGCCAATAAAATAATATATAAACACAGCTAATACTGGATTATCTTTAGGTATCAGCTCAATGTCTATATAAAGCCTACAACCGATATCAAATATAATTGCAGGTAATATATAATTAAATATATTATAATTTTCTAACCTATTAAAAAATTGTTCCATTATTATCTCATCCTTTCAAAACTTTCTTCTAATCGTTTGATTATATTATTATTGTTACTATTATAAAAATCTAATTCAGAAAGAGTTATCATAAAATTCAATTTCCACTTACTTCCATCAAAATACTCGGCTTCATCATCTTTTAATTTTGAAAAATAAATGGAATTACATCTTAATTTACTAAGTAAAGATGTGAGTTCTTTACGATTGTAAAGCATACATGTTACAATAATCAGTGTTTTTCCTTTAAATGTGTTTTTATGAGTTTTGATGTATTCTATGACAAAATCTGTATTTCCTACTATCATAAAAAAACTTGAAAAACAATTAAAAGGAAATGATTCTATAATGTAGTAGCTTTTTTGGCTTGAAATATTAACTATTTTTCTTAAAACAAAATACGTTTGAAAGATATCATATAGATATTCCCTTCTTGCCAATACTTCTTTGTAAAAATTTTCATGATTCCTATCTTTAGGTTTTTGCAAAATATATATCATATATAGGACCCCATTCTTTGTGATTTTTGATAAGTTCTAGATGTTAACTCTAGAGTGTCTTCTAATCTGGTATTAAGTACTACATGTCCCTTATCTTTCTTTTGCTTAATTAGTTCACGTGACCCACCAGGATTTGAACCTTTATTATCAGATATTAAAAATACAGTGTCTTTATCATCTTTTTTTATATTAAATAAATCTTCAGCATGATCCAATCTTCCATGATGAGGGATTTGAATAATCTGATGGTTTTTAGCATTTTCAGAAATAGCCTCTATACTTGCATCACCTGTTAGCAATAGCATTGAATTACTTAAATCAATACTTAATTGAACACTTGCAGCATTTATTACACTTTCACTATCTATTGTATCTCCTTGTCTAGAATCTAATGCTTTTCCAATAACCTCCAGGGCATATTCTTTAGATGGACCAACAATTTTTACTCCATCGCATATTTTAACAAGACTATTATCTTCATTATAAATATTTTTCAATATTCCCTTGTTATTTAACGAAGTAATATTTGAATATCTTTCAAGAATCTGCCTCTTTATAGAATCCTTAGTTTTTCTATCGTCATCTATTTCTTCTAATAACTCATCATAAAATTTTAACGGCAAAATAGTATATACACTTTCGATTCTATTTTGCTCAACTAACATAGGAATGCCATTAAAATGGTCTGAATCATTGTGAGATAAAACAACTATTGCTTTCTTTTCAGTGTTATAGTTATCTTCCAAATACTTTATAACTTCTTTTGCATGTTCTTCTGAACCACAATCAAACACTATGACATTATTTCCAGTATCAGTTATGACACAATCTCCGTAATCGTGTTCTGTACTTTCCTTATATTTTTTTGAACCTAACATTAAACTCTTCATAGAATCCTCCTTTTATGGTATAATAACAAAAAATGGATATGCATAATACATGTTGCTTATATTTTTTTTACATTTCAATTATATTATCTTTATTAGCACTTGTCAATGATGGTTGCTAATTTTTTACATGTTGTTTAAAAAATATTTACATTTCAATTATTTTAAACTATAATAATTATGTGGAGGTAAGTATAATGAACGAAAACAAATTTTCACAAATAATAAAGAGATTAAGAAAAGAACGTGGACTGACTCAACAGGAATTAGCAAGTATTGTGGGAATAACAGCAACGGGCGTTTCTTATTGGGAATCTGGTAATTCAATGCCTAACACGAGTATGTTAGATAAACTATCGGAATATTTTGGAGTAACGGTAGGATATTTATTAGGAAAAGAGGAAGATGTAAATAATTCTAAAATGGCGGTTTTATTTAGAAAAGCCGAAAAAGTTTCAGATGAGCAAAAGGATAAACTAATTGCTATATTAGACAGTACAATAGACATTTTTTTAGAAAGTGATTCAGATGAATAAACCAAATTTTAGAAAGGCAAAGATAGAAGCTTATAAAACTTTAATAACTCAAGATAAATTTTCTTTTCCAATAAATCCAAAAAGTATTAAGATACAAGGTCAAAAAATTAAAGTCACTAGCCTACAAGAATATTCACAAAAAACAGGAATTACAATAGAACAGCTAACATCTAATGGTATTTTTTCTGATGGGTATACTATAAGTAAAAACAATATTAATATCATTTTGTATAATGAAGATATTGAAACTGAAGGCAGAAAGATGTGGACGATTGCCCACGAGTTAGGACACATAGTATTAGGCCACACCACTCAATGTGAAAAGAATGAAACAGAAGCAAATTTTTTTGCAGCTCAATTACTTGCACCTCAATGTGTACTAAAACATTTGATAAAAAATGGTGCAAAGCTGACTGTTAGTTATATTTGTGATAAATTCAAACTGTCAAAAGAGGCAAGCACAAATTGCATCCATGCTTTAAGTAAAGTTATGGATAGCGATAGTAAGGCGACAGAATATGATGATATTATTATTAATTTATTTGAGCCATATATTTCTATGGACTATTCATTTAATGCATATTTTGATGAATTAGAGGATAGAAGAAAAAGTTTCTAATACTAAAATTATGATATTTTTTATTTGATAGCTAAAAAACTGTAACCAATGGTCGCAGTTTTTTAGCAATTATAACGGAACACATATTTTTAACCATGCACCAATGGTGCGAGCTTTTACAGATAGTTTTCTGGGTAGTAACTACCAAGAATACTTCCCAGAAAACCACGTAGAAATTGACCAACAATCTAATCAAGAAAAATAAAAGATTTGGCAGTAAGTTAAACAGTAAGTCAGGCAGTAAGTTGTATGTTGATGACACAGCTATTTTAGACTTTTGCAGAACTGAAAAAACCTTAAAAGAAATAGTTAGTAAATTTGAATATACTGACATATATAAATTCAAAAATAGGTATTTAAAACCATTACTAGATACACAAAAACTTAGAATGACAATACTAGATAAGCCTAAGAGCAGAAATCAAAAATATATAACAAATGCAAAATAGCATCAAGAGGACAGATAATGTGGACAGAAATTGCACAGAAAACTTCACAGATTATTTCACAGTAAATGACACAGAAAATGTCACAGAAATAATTTTAAAATGCAGTAGTATCAATTGTTTTAAAGCAAAAAATGTTTTTTAACGCCGAAAAAACATAGAAAATGAGAAAAATTCGGCGTTAAAACTTATAATTAATAAAAAATATAGAAAGTGTTTTGTTCATAATATTGTAATATTCCGAGAAAGACAAAAATAGTCATAGATGGTTGATATTTACATAAATTTGTGATATAGTGAGCAAGTCAAATGAATTTTGAGACCACCGAATTTAATTAAAGGAGGCAATGCAACATGCAAAATAACGACTGTAGAAAAGAGTTTGTTCTCAAGCCATTGGATGGAAGAATTTTCATGATAATTGATGGTAAGCAAAAAGATGATGTCCTTAATAATTGCCTAGGTAAGCATTGTGTACCTTTGATTGGTTATGGTTTTATTATGATAGAAGGAACTGATTAAAAAAGCTGTAGAATTAGTACTTGTGATATAATAGATGAAGTTATTCCTTATATTAATTACATGATTCAGGAAGCAATAAATTATGTTTTTAAGCTCAAAAAAGTAGACATGTTGTTGAAATCACAAGAGAAACAAGAGTATAAATAGAGAGAATGATTTTGAGGAGGACATGTAATGAAATATGTGAATCGGTTAACACGTTTAGATATTATACAATTACTTCAGTTTGGTTTTGTATATGATTTTGAAGAATGTGAATCATCTAATCAAAAAACTCGTGCTTTTAGGATGAAGAGAAGCATAAATGGTAGCATTCTGAATGCTATTATTGGAGACTTCTATGAGGAAGGAAATTTGAGACTTTTAAAAGTAGATGAAAGTCATTTTCTCGGATTTATGATACAAAAGTTCGGAAGAGAATACTTTGAGGAATGGTATAGAAGGCAGAGTTTATGCGACAAGAATAAGCATTAAGGAGGCATTATTATGAACGCTGTTGAAAGGCTCTTAAAAGAGAGGGATACTCCAGAAGGAAAGAAGCGTAGAGAAGAATGGATTAAGAAATTCGTTGAAAAAGAGAAGCTTCAAACTGAAAAAAAGAAGGATATGATGTCTAATGCTAATTATTTAGAATGGCTTAGTCGGTTTACTAAGGATAAAGTCGGCTTTTCTGATAATGATTGGTTGTATTTTCCAGAAAAATTAGAGCAGTCCGATAGAGAAAATGTTGATAACCTGCACTTATTCTATGAAGGAATTGAGGAGTATGCAAAACGAGTACATTTTAAACCAACACCATGTGAATTTGGTAATTATTATAAAATACGATTAAACGAATTAGGCTTTAAAATTGGTATTTTGATTGGTCAAGGCACTGTGTTCTTTTGCGAAAAGATTCCAGTAGAAAATGATGCAAATTTCATTGATTTAAATGATATTATTGGAAATGTTTCAAAAAGAGAGAACAAACCTAAATTCAAGGTCAAAACGTTCTATGCAGTGGTTGTATATTCAGAGTTAGGACAACCCGAGATAAAAGCATATTGTCGGACAAAAGAAATAGCAAAAAGAGAACTAAAAAAGTATACTGATGAGTGGTACTCTAAACCGCCTAAACCTGATGATAAACATATTTTAAAACTAGAGATGATAGTTGAATAAGAATGTCAATAGAATTAATATTACATTGGTAAAGGGAGATTTATCTATGGAAGTATAAGAATTGAAATCTATTTCTGATGACATCAAATCAGAACCTTTAGAAGAAAAATCTAATGCTGATAATAATGATAAAAAAGAAATTTTCGGAATATATCCAATGCTACCCTCAAAAAAATATAACTGGGCTAAAAGGAAAGAATTAAGAAAATTTGAGCAAGAGTTGCTGAAAGGTAAACATTTGGATATCTAAAGAACAATTTTCATGTGATAAGTGGAGAATTATATTTAATTCCCCACTTTTAGTTTATAATTATTTTTAATCGCACTATTTTGATATTAGGAACGAAAGTTCCTTTTTGTATGGTAAAATAGTTATGAAATAGTTAATTTTTATTTACAATTAATTGCAAAATCAAATGTTAAAATACATTGCTTGTAGCAACGGCATATTTGTAATAAACTTAACTTGATGAAAGGAGAAATTGTAATATGTTAAAAGATAATCTAAAAATATTAAGAAAAAACAAGGGACTTTCACAAGAAGAATTAAGTATTAAGTTAAATGTTGTAAGACAAACAATTTCAAAATGGGAAACAGGATTATCTGTTCCAGATGCTGAAATGCTAATAAAAATATCAGAACTTTTTGAAACGCCAGTTAGTGAAATTCTTGGAGAAAGTATAGAGGAAAAAGAAACAAATGATTTAAAAGTAATATCTGAAAAATTGGAAGTAATTAATGAACAATTATCGATTAGTCAAAAACAAAAAAGAAAAAGAAAAATTATAGTATTACTAATAATAGACATATGTTTAATATTTTTCTTCGTTTTATTAGCACTATTAGGTAGCCCATATTTAACATGGGATTATGGTAATCCTGAATGGTCTGTTATTGGAACATTATGGCACTCATTTGAGTGGACATTTTTTAGAATAGCACCATTATTAATTATTATAATTACAGTTATAATAATATTATTTATAAAAAGAGAAAAATAAAACGATTAGAATATTAAGATATTCCCGTACATTAAGATGAGAAAAAAATCTCATCTTTTTTTAGTAATATTCCGTTCCTTATAGGTATAAATTTTTATACCTATTTTTTATGGTTTATTGACTAAACTAATTAGATTAGTTATAATAATAATGTAATTAGTTAGGAGGATATTATGGCAAGAAATAGTATTAGTGATGAGCTAATTATTGAAACATCTGCTAGACTTTCAAATAAAGTTGGATTAGATAATTTATCTTTAAAAATGATTGCTGAA
>JAFUGH010000027.1 GCA_017469465.1 Clostridia bacterium
AGTATATCTTGTGTTATATTATTCATAGGAAATACCTCCATCGATATTTATTTTTTGTGACTAAAAAATTATATCATATTTTTAAGGTATTTCCTTTTTATTTAATTTTGTTACTGTGACATATCTATGTTAAACCAACAAGTATCAAAACATTGAAGAAATTTTTTACGTGTTTCCATATCATCCAATACTTTATCAAGTACCGACTTTCCTCTTGCACTAATCCTTTTTTCTCTAATAGATTCATCCAAAAAAACAAAAATTGTTAAATCAGGCTTCAAAATATCGTACTGAGAATAATCCATATTCACATCAAGTCCTGCAACTCTATGTGATACAACTGTGTCTATAAGGTATCTAACGCAATATACATTTTTTGTCTTATAGTCATGCTCCTTTTTTATTTTGTCTGACATATACACTACAGATGATAAATAGTACAAATAGTGTGCCCATTGTGATATTTTTCTTACTGAATTATCAATACTTTCTCTACCCGTAAAGTCACTATTAGGCGTCCGTACAATGGTAGAGTCTTCATCAAGCTTTCCAAGTTCATTAGCTATAGTACTAGTTCCAGAGCCATCCAGTCCAGTAATTACAATAAACATGTTATTAGCCTCCTTATAAAATTTTAGTCAAATTTTAATCTGAAATCATGTAAACATAATTATATTACCATCATATTCCAAAATTTTCAATACAAAATTTATAAAATATTTCACATAACTAGAAGCTTTTAACTCCTTGCCCTTTAGCTCCCTGCTTTTTTAAAGCACAAATACATGTTTGCAGAAAATATCATTTTAAGAGCTTTGAGTAAAAAATAAGAGTATCTTCATTTTTTAAGATACTCTCAAACATAGATGATTACTGCATTTCACTGGTTGCCATTTTTCAAGAACCACCCCTCTGATATTCGCTTTCCATCCGTTAGGGAAAGGAATATTCGGATAGTTGTTTGCAATTCTTCTAGCTTCTTTGTAAAATGGTGAGCTTCTTGGGATGTTATTTAAAACTAAGTCCACACCATCTGGATTCACCATTGGCATGATGTAAATGGTTCGTGAATTAAAAATGTTACGAATGTTATATCCTAAAATTTCCGTATTATTTGTATAAGCTTCTGCATATTCTTCAATAAACTTCATCATCACTACTGAGTTAATCCATTCATTTGCATGCATCGATGCGCTATAGAATACCTCTTCTTCTCCCTCTCCGAAGTTTTATCACAGGTACTTTCTTACCCATCACACTTTCAAAATAATATTCTACTTTCACTATTGGGTATTTTATGCGAAGTGCATCTAAATTCAGCATCATGATTTCATAAGGATAACTCATATCCGTTGGGACAATATTTCCTACTGTTCCATTTATGTATGGCATTAACTTTAGCCATGTGCTTCTTCCAACAACACCATCAACAGTTATTCCAAATTGGTCTTGAAAATAATACACACTATCTAAAGTCTGCTGACCAAAAATACCATCTACGTTGCCAAAATAAAAACCAATCTTTTTTAATGTACTTTGTAATAGCTCCACGTAAATTCCACGCGAGCCAAACGCTAAAACTGGCATATACTATCACCTCAAGATAGTATATGCCAGTCTAAGAATATTTGTAACCATATGTTACTATTTATTCAACTTTTGACCACTTGCTCATATCTTCTACAACTCTTCTATTCTATATTTTTTGAGCCTTGACCTTCTTATTTGAATCGATGCCACAGACCGATGTATCTTTTGAGAAAGTTCAACATCTGTTAAATTCCGCTTCAAAATAGACTTGTCTTCCTCAATTGTCCACAGTCTTCGAGAATATTGAAATGCTGTTTTCCCATAATATCTTCGTTTCTGCTTTTGACAAGTACTACGCCATTTTTCCTTATCTTTGTAAGAACTACCTCTGTTCATGCAATACCTCCTAACAAATTTGCTCAAGGTTCTTCTAACTGTCAAATACCTATCCATTATATCACAATTTACATAATTGTCAATTTTTTATCTTTTAAATTGCCTCCCCGCATGATTAATTTCAAAGTTTTCATGATAGATTAATTCATCCAATGGTACGATTTCATAGCCGACATTTTTGTATCATATCAATGATTTGTTGTAAACCCTCAGCAGTATGCTTTGTATCATTATGCATTAAAATGATAGAACCATTACGAATTTTCTTTTTAATTCGTTCGCACATCTCTTCTACGCTTTTTCCTTCATAATCTAAAGTATCCACGTCCCATTGAATTACATTCATGTTTAGTTCATTCGCTACTGAAATTACAGTATTATTATATTCACCATATGGACCTCTATAAAATTTAACTTCTTTCCCTGTAATTTTTTCAATTTTATCATTACACTTCGTCATATCTTCCAAGTTTTCGCCATAAGACATTTTATTTACATGAGCATGTGAATTGGAATGATTACCAATTTCCATTCCAGACTCACTTAAGTTCTTTACCGCATTAGGAAACTTATCTACCCATGTACCAACTGTAAAAAAAGTAGCAACAACATCATTAGATTCTAAAGTATTAATTATTGATGGAATGTCATCTGCACCCCAGGCACAGTCAAATGTAATTGCCACTTTCTTTTCAGATGTCTCCACACTATAAATTGGTAGTAATCTATCCGTCATAGCCGTTTCTATAGTATCATTTACTAAACTAGAACCAATAAAACATAATATAGTTAGTACACTAATCATTAAGATACTAATCAATATTTTCTTACTATCTAAAACAAAAAATTTACCTGACATAAAAAATCCTCCTTACAAAATAAATATTCTATAAGGAAGAAAAATATTCTTTTGAACAAATAAGGGTATCCCACTTGTTCAGTCTCACTTGTTCAAAGTTGAAGATAATCATGCTCACATGCCCTGATTAAGCGATTCATGATGGCAAGTCCTAAACCTTCTGGTTTTACTCCTTCTATGATTGCTTTTTCTACATGATAGGAATCAATTTTTCTAAGAATAGAAAAAATATTATGAGATATTTGTGGCAAATTTTTGTTGCTTCCCACTTTGATACATTCATATTCTTTGTAGTTATCGGCATTTTCATCAGATGTCAAAATCAAAACTTTCTTATACTGCTTTGCAATTTTTAATATTTCTTTCACTATTTTATCGCTATCTTCACTGTATACCAACGTGCACTTTGTATTAGGAGCATAATGTCTATATTTCATACCAGGGGATAATACCCTTTCTCCCTCTTCTAACTGTCCCATCACATTTTTATCTACTTCAACATCATCTACAATTTTTTGAATATCCTCTTTTGTTATTTTCCCTGGTCTTAAAATTTTAACCTCATCACCAGTTACCCTTACAACAGTTGATTCTAGACCAATATCACATTCTCCACCATCAATAATATAATTCACTTTATCTCTTAGTTCCTCTAATATATCCTCTAATTTAGTACCACTTGGTCTTCCAGAGATATTAGCACTAGGTGCTGCAATTGGTACATTTGCGCACTTAATTAAATCATGTGCAATTTTATTATTTGGCATTCTTACCCCAACTGTGTCACCACCACACGTTGCCGCTTTTGCAATTCCTGGTTTTTTATTCAAAATAATCGTAAATGGTCCTGGCCAAAATGCATCCATTAAACGATATTCCAACTCTGATATATTTTTCGCAATCATAGGAAGCATATCCATATCTGAAATATGTAGTATGAGAGGATTATCCTGAGCTCTACCTTTAGCTTCAAATATTTTTTCCACCGCATCATCCTTCAATGCATTTGCTCCAATTCCATATACCGTTTCCGTAGGAAACAAAACTAAACCTCCAGATTGAATTACCTTAGAGGCTTCTATTATATTATTTAAATGATTCTCGTACACAATTAAAACCTTCCTTTTACACTTTCTCTATCATATCCTCAAGTCTCGCATGGAATCCATTTGCCTCATATAGTCTTTTGGCATTTTCATTATAACTTAATACTGCAATTAAAATAAATTCACATCCTACAGACTTTAAATACTCCTTCGTATACTCTAAAAGTTTTTTTCCATAGCCTTTACCTCGATAGTTCTTACTTACAACAAGCTCTTTAATTCTCCCTCTTCTTGGTGCTATAAAATCATATCTTTCCTCTTTTTCATTGTTAATAATTCCTATGCACAATCCAATTGCTTTTTCATTATCCAGTTCCAAAAAAATTTTTCCTTGTGATTCAGTTACTATTTTCATCGTATCTTCAAAATATTTATCACGATACTCTTTCGTACAAATATTTAATTTTTCTTTATCAATTTCTGCTAAATATTCTTGAAGTTCTACTAATAAATCTTTCACATCATCTTCGTACTTTGCTTCATATTCTACTATCACCCATATTCCTCCTAAATATACAATAAAAAAGTCATTTAGTTGTGAAATAATCTAACTTGGTATTAACAAAAAAGGTTGTCCCTATTTGTTTCTTCCAATAACGTAGTCAATTCGCTCACGGTATAAATATCCAGTGTATTCATCGCTCTCGTAATGCAAACGTATAAAAGTTTTGTATCTACCTCTGATTTCGAGTAATTGTGTCTATCGGCATCCGTAATAATAACAGCATCAAATTCTAGACCTTTTGATAAATATGACGGAACAATATTGATTCCACCGTTATATTCTGAATCTTTACTACTAATTAAATGAATATCTTCTCGTCCAATTTCTTTTTCGAGTCTTAAACAGTCTGGAATTGTTTTTCCTATAACAGCAATGTTCGTAAAACCTTTTTCTTCAAATTCTAATAATCTTTCTTTTATCCTAGAAATCATTTCTTCTCGGTCTTCAAATTGTTTTATTGTAACAGGAGCTCCATTTTTCATTACTGGCTCCCCAGGTTCACAATTTAATTTATCTAGCAAATGAGAGATTACATGATTGGCTACATTCATAATTTCTTCCGTTGTTCTATATGTCTTCTTTAATGTTAAATAAGTAGGTTCCGTATCTTCTCCGAAAACAATTTTCATAGTTTTTTGCCAATTTCTTGTTCCACGATAATAATAAATTCCTTGTGCTAAATCACCAAGAATTGTCATTGAATCACTTTTTACAATCTTCTTAAACACATAAAATTGAAATTCACTAAAGTCTTGAGCTTCATCAACAACAATGTGCTTTAATTCAAACTTTGTTTTAATCCCATGCACCATACATTTGATATACATCAGTGGTGCCAAATCTTCCATTTCAATTTTACCTTTTCTTTGTGCAGAAGAAAAACTATCTTTCAAATATTGAATTCGCTTTTTGTCAATTCTATTTTCAGCAATTTGCTCTAAATATACATCAATAAATTCTTTATAATATTTGAGAGGAGTCATCACCTTATTAGCTCCAAAATAATTTAGTGCATGTTTCTTAGCATCTTTTACGATACTCTTAGCAAGTTTTTCAGCATCACCGTATATATTTCTAATAAGTGAAAGTCTAATTTCTTCCACCGGTTCTTCTAGTTTCACTTTTGCTACTTTATAGTCTCTATCTTCTTCAATATCTTTTAAAATTTGCGCACTTCGCATCATTACTGAATTTTTAAGATGTTTCGTTATTTCCTCAATTCTTCTGCAAATAGGTAAGTTTGCATATTCCCTAAAATATAAATGATGAATATCTTCTTTTTTCATAAAAACATATTTATCTATTCTAAAATCATCATCTGGAATAAATCTTTTTTCCACTTCATACAAATACTCATCAATCATATTTTTAAATCGAATAGAAGACTTAAAGATAGAAGCCTCTTCAATGACTTTACACATTTCTTCTTCTTTTTCTGACTTATTATTATCTATCATTCGTGCCAACTTTTCATTTGGATCTTCAATATCATATTCAGCACCAATAATCTCAAAAGCAATATCTTCATACGTACTTTGCTGAACTCTATCAACACCTAAATCAGGCAATACGTTTGAAATATAATTTAAGAAAAATTTGTTAGGAGCAATGATTAAAAATTCTTCAGGAAAGAAATTTTTATCATAATTATAAATTAAATAGGCAATTCTATGAAGAGCAATTGTGGTTTTTCCACTTCCAGCAACACCTTGCACAATCAATGGTTTCCACATCTCGGCTCTAATAATTTTATTTTGCTCAGCTTGAATGGTAGAAATGATGTTTTTCAATCTTGTGTCTGAATTAGCTGTCAAAAATGGCTGTAACATCTCATCATTTGTTGTAATGTCAATATCCATTACATTTTCAAGTTCTCCATCCTTAGTGAAAAAATATTGTCTTTTTAGTTTTATTTCTCCTTCAATATTCCCCTCTGGGCAATTATAATTTGCTTCTCCAAGTCTTCCTTCATAATAGAGGTCTGCAATTGGAGCTCTCCAATCAATAACAATTTGTTCCAATGTTTCATGGTCTGTAACCATAACTTTGCCTAAATAAAAAGCATCCCTCTTTGTTTCACCTTTTTCAATAAAATCAACTCTTGCAAAATATGGTTTATTTCTAACCTTTCTCAAGTTTTTGATTCTACTGGTGAACTTATCTCTAAGGGCTGCTTTCATATAATCATCTGCGTAATCATCAAAGTCATAATCTTCGAAACCACGTTCCAGTCTTTCTTCACTTTCTTTAACTTCCTTGTCAATATAATCTTTCGTTCGTTTTAATTTGTTTTTTTCTGCTAATTCATCATCGAGAGAAATATTCATATATAAACACCTCCCACATAACGTTGGCAAAACTAAAAATTTTACCACGAACAATGCAATTATTTTATCATAGATATTTGTGAGAAGCAAGCATTATTTTACAAATTTAGATTAATAATTCTCTATTTAAACTTTGAAGTAATATGAAGTTTTTGTATGATTTGCGTTTTTGTATTTTGGATAAAGTTTTTAAATTCCGTGCACTCCATTGATTCCAAACACACCATATATGATGCAAAGGCTAAGATAGAACATAGCACAAATTTTATTAAAAAGTTAAACTGTATATAATTTTTTATAATAAACACCGTTTCAAATGCAAATAACGTTGAAACTAAAACTTTTAAAAGCATCTTATTCATAGACGAAAATCGAAATTCTGATACATATTTTTTTACTGTCTTATTTAAAATCATAATTGTCAAAATAGCTGAAATACTAGTAGCAAATGAAACTCCAAATATTCCTATATATTTGGCTAATACTATACTCAAAATTGCATTAATAATCACACCAATAATATTGGCAATCATAGGCATTTTTGTATCTTGATAGGAAAAATGAAGCCTAATATACATTTCTCTAACTGCAATAATACAAAATCCTATTGCAAAACCAATCAACGCTTTTGAGGTATATGAGGCATCAAGGCTTGTAAACTCACCTCTCAAATATACAATGCTAACAATTTCATAAGACAATGCACACACAATTGCTGTAATAGGAGCAAGTAGAATAATTAGTCCACTAATGGAATCCTTAAAAGACTTTATTACATTTTTAGTATCCCCCTCTGCTACATAAGTTGCATATCTTGATAGAAGAAGTAAGCTAACAGTTGTTGTGATTGTTGTTGTGATAAATTGTTCTAAGGTGTTTGCATACAAATAATAAGAAGCAAACCCCTCGCCAAGAGTGGAACATATTGATTTATCTACTATTGCATTCAATTGTATAAAGATATTACTAATTAAAAGTGGAAGGGCAAGCATAATTAAATGCTTAATGTTGACATCTGAAAAACCAGCAGTAAATTTAAATTTAAAATTTTTCTTACATAAATGTTTTAGCAATAATGTTTGCAATAGATTTGCAATAACATATGCAACAATTAAAGGAATAAGCCCATATTTACCTGCAAAAAGCAGCACTGCTAAAATGGCAAGCGGATTAAATATAATACCATATAATTTACCGGGTACAAATGAATCATTTGCATTTAATACTGCTGCATAAATAGACTGAAAAGATGTAAATATAAAAGTAATTGAGAATAATCTTAAATACATCACTAACTTACCTAGTATATCGCCTGTATATGTAGGTGCAAGCAGTTTTGCAATAAAAGGTGCAAAAATATTGACTGCTATGATAAAAACAACACTAGAAAGTAGAAACATAGTAAGCATTTTTGAAGCAATTTCATTGGCCTTTTCTTTACTTTGCTTAACTTTTGTATCAATATAAATTGTTACTAAAGCAGTTGTAAGTGAACCAATCAAAGCTCCTGAAAGTCCAATCATGAAGTCACTGGACATAAAGTATATATCTGTATCAATATCAGAACCGTACACTGCTGCAATTACTGTTTGTCTAATAAAACCCAGTAGTTTGGAAGCTAATACAACTATCATAACTAAAATTGCTGGTCCCACAATTGTTTTCTTTTTCTCCATATTTTTTCTCCTCTTGTTTGTTAGTATATATTGATTTTATCATATGAGAATGTATAAAGCTAGTATTTTTCAAATTACAATTTGTCGGTTAGACCTTGGGGACGGAGACGGAGGATTTTCGACCAATAGGGACGGAGGATTTTGGCTTTTTTTCGACCAATAGGGACGGAGGATTTTGGCTGAATGCACATTTAATAGACGTCCCCATTGTGCACCCATTGTGCATTCAGCCAAAA
>JAFUGH010000028.1 GCA_017469465.1 Clostridia bacterium
ACAATTGACTTGGATAATGGTAGTGAAGTAACAAGTTTAAGCTTAATGCCAGGAGAATTAGTATCAAAACCAGCAACACCAGTAAAAGCAGGATATGGATTTGAAGGATGGTATTATATCAATTCAGATGGAGTGGAAGAAGAATTTGACTTTACCGTTGCGCCAACAAGTAGTGTAGACATTTATGCAAAATATACTGGTGAAGCAGTGATGATGGCGAGAAATGATAGTAAATCATTTTGGCAAGAGGAATATAGAACGAAGATTACAAGTATACGATTTATCAAAGATGAGATACCAACTAATATTGAGATGCTAGATGACCTACAAGTTAGTGGCGCAGCTAGAATTGGTGCATATGTGGAGAATGATGGTGAAGGAGGACTAGCCCTTACTGTGGTGTCACCTAATACGATATATGCGAATAGTAATGCAGCAAGATATTTTCAAAATTTTAATGCTTTAAAAGAGATTAGTTTTGATAATTTTAATACGAGTAATGTTACATCAATGTGGTATACTTTTACAAACTGTAAAAATTTAATTTATTTAGATTTATCTAATTTTTCGACAGAAAAAGTTACAGATATGTCACGTATGTTTAATGGTTGTAGCAAATTAGAAAGTATTCAATTAAGCAGTTTTGATACCAGTAACGTAACTGATATGAGCAATATGTTTGGTGGATGCAGTAGTTTAAGTAATATTGATGTGAGTGGTTTTGATACGAGTAATGTAAAGAAAATGTATGGAATGTTTGGTAGTACGAATTTGACGAGTATAGATTTAAGAAATTTTAATACGAGTAATGTGAAAGATATGAGCGGTATGTTTTATGGTTGTCACAACCTTAAAACTGTAGATATGAGTAGTTTTAATACTCAAAATGTTACCGTGATGAGTACAATGTTTTGGGATTGCCAAAATCTGCAATCTTTAGATTTAAGCTCATTTGATACTAGCAATGTGACTAATATGTCTAACATGTTTTATAAATGCTACAAATTATCAAATTTAGATATTAGTAGTTTTAATACAAGCAAAGTTACGAATATGTATTGTATGTTTTTTGGGTGTCAAAGTTTATCGACGTTAGATGTTAGTAACTTTAATACAAGTGATGTAACAAATATGTATGCAATGTTTAGTGGTTGTGCAGGACTATCGACTTTAAATGTTAGCAGTTTTAATACAAGTAAAGTTACGGATATGCATGGTATGTTTTCTGTTTGTAGTAAATTAATAGAATTAAATGTAAGTAATTTTGATACAAGTAAAGTTACTAATATGTCAGGCATGTTTAGTTATTGTGATCAACTAAGAGAGATAGATTTAAGTAGCTTTAATACCAATATGGTAACGGATATGAGCTCTATGTTTTGGTATTGTAAAAGCTTAGAAAATGTCAATGTGAGTGGCTTTAATACAAGTAACGTAACAAATATGTCTGGTATGTTTTGTAATACAAAATTAACGGTAGTAGATTTGAGTAGTTTCGATACAAGAAATGTTACTAATATGAATAATATGTTTGAGTATGATGGAAGAATTGTTACAATATACGCGGGTGAAAATTGGAATACGGATAATGTTACGACGAGTACTTGGATGTTTCGTACAGGCAATATTATTGGTGGTGCTGGCACAAGATTTGATTCAGCTCATATCGATAAATCATACGCTCGTATTGATGGTGGTGAATCAGCACCAGGATATTTCACCTTAAAAACAAATTGAAATTAAGTGAACAAGAGGGACGTCCGGGACTACTGAAAAAGTCACAATCGTAGTGGCGAACAGTGTTCGCCATAAAACAAAAATCAATATTACCAATTATTATGGAGCACGATGTTCGCAGTATACTGATATTGTAGTGAGCAAAGCTCTAACAGTATCATGCATGCTCCGCTACGAAATGGTAGAAATTCAAAATCATGACTTTTTCAGTGGTCCTGGACGTCCTTATTTTAAAAAGGATGTTGAATAAAATTAAAGAATACAATTGAGTAAGTGATAATTTATATTTAAAAAATATTGAAAAGTGAAAATTTTTGCGATAGAATGTAGTCATAGATAAAGGACGTAAGCAAAGCGGATGACCATCATCTTTTCATAAGGATTTCCTCCTTAAAGAAAGGAGATGGTCACAATGGTACAAGTAGATTACATATTTTTTGTATTTGAAGTAGCTATCATTGCTATCATCTTAAAAAGGTTACTTTTTAAGAAAAAAAGATAACCACTTTGCTTTTGACGAAGTCGTGGTTATCTAATCACTAATTGGTCATCTGCTTTAGCAGATTTCCTTTATCTACTTATTATTTTAAAGTATAAGCCATTAAAAGTCAATAAAAATAGAGTATTTCGTGCTAAAGTTTTCTGGGGATACTTACCCAAATTTATGAGAAGTAAGGTTTTTAATTTGAGAAAATTAAAAGCTTTTCCTTTTTTGTTCCTTTAGGCCATTGGGGACGGAGATTTTGGTATTTTTCGACTAATAGGGACGGAGGATTTGGGTTTTTTCATCTTTCAAAAATTTGTGTAATCTTGTTACTTAAAGAAAAAGCCAAAATTCTCCGTCCCTATTAGTCGAAAAATACCAAAATCTCCGTCCCCAATGGCCTGAAAAATAAAATTAGTATTTGCTAATAGAAATATCTTAGTGTAAAATTGTTATAAGATTTAAATAAAAATATAATATTTGTTTTTGTTTTGAGGAAGAACACCGAAAATGAAAAACACTAATATAAATAACTACGTTAATCAAAAGAAAGGAATATCGCTAATTAGTTTAATCGTTACTATAATTGTCATTATCATATTAGCGTCCATTATCATATATACAGGATTGTATGCACCAAATAAAGCGAGTCTTGCTTCTTTTATGCAAGAAATATCTGATTTTCGAACAGCAGTCATGCAAGATTATATGAACAAAAGGACAAAGTATGCATTAAATGATATCTATAGAAGTGATGCACAAATATTTTATACGATTGCAAATGGTGGTGATGAAAGCATTATAGAGAATATCGACGAGCAACCAAGTGAAGATTTGACAAGTGGGCAATATTCCAATGTATACAGTTTGAAAGCACTTGGGGTAGCAGATAAAGGAATTGAGGGTACTTATGCGTTCCTAATATCTAATGATAATAATGTAGAAGGATGGAATAAAAATCGAAAATACTATGAACCTGGAGAAACCCATTGGGTAACGGATGTTGGTGATGTGTTTATTTTAAAAGGATATCATGTGGCAGATGATGGAAGTGAACGATATTATTTAAATGAGAGAGTTTATACTAATACACAAATTACTGAAGAAGTAGCAATTATTGAAAAACCAAAAAAAGAATTTAAAAATCAACTTGCAGATAGTTCCTATGGAACAGAGGAAAAACCATATGAAATTGTTTGTGCTGAAGATTTGGTAGATTTTGCTTATGCGGTAGATGGAATAAAAGTTGCTTCGGATGGAACAATTGAATATACAAGTGCAAGAAATTATTTTAAAAATAAATTTATTGTGCTAAACCAAAACATAAATTTTAAATCTAGACTATCATATGAAGATGCACAAAGAATAGATTACGGAGATATAAACCAAAATGGAGTAGTAGAAGAATTAAAAACAGAATTAACAACAGGCCTTGGCTGGATAATTATAGGAAAAGAAGGCGTTTTTTATGGTTCTTTTGATGGAAATAATAATAGTATCAATAATTTGTATATCAATGATGTGAGTGAAACATCGCACGTAGGATTATTTGGAAAAATTAATTCTTCAACCATTGAAAATTTACGTGTTAATGGAAATATTTATTGTAATTCAACATATGCTGCTGCTATAGTTAGCTATGGAAATGGAGAAATTAGAAATTGTTCATTTGGTGGCAGCTTGGAAAATGTGAAAGAAAATATTAGATCTACTACTGGAGGAATTATCGGATACTCTAATAATAACTGTATTATAGAAAAATGCTCTAACAAAGGAAATATTAAAGGTAAATTTCAAGTTGGTGGAATTTTAGGAAGTGGTGCTGCTTCAATTTCTGAGTGCTATAATACTGCTTCTTTATATAGCGAGTCAAATGATTTTTATTCAGCTATTGGAGGAATTGCTGCTAATGGAGGAAATTGTGAGATAGTAGATTGTTACAACACAGGTAATGTGGAAGGACCGAGAAATGTTGGTGGAATTACTGGAGGTGGAGTAAAATATGCCGAAAGATGTTATAATTCTGGACATATCATTAGTAAAAGTAGTGCAGGAGGGATTAATGGAGGCAAGACGAATGGGTATGTAATGAATTTTATAAGATGTTATAACGCAGGTACGATAGAAGGAAGTGATCATGTAGCCGGTATATGTGGATATAATTGGGTCATAGGTGCTACAACTTTTGACCAATGTTATAATTTGGGAGAAATTAAAGGAAATACAGTTATTTGTGGTATCACGGGACATTTGCAGGTAGATGGTAGTAAAATGAGTAATTGCTATAATTTTGGAAAAATAACAGGGCAAAGAATTACAGGCATAGCATGGGGAAATAACGATAAAGTAAAAATAGTTTCCTGCTATAATTCAGGTGTTCTAGATGGCAATACAAAATATGGTATATCATGGAAAGGTAATATAAAAAATTGCTATTATCTTAGTCAGTCTCGGAATAGTAGTAGGGGATGGAACTGAAGTGACAATGGAACAACTAAAAAATTTAGATACATTATTGGATAGAGCTTTTACAATAGATAATGAAAATAACACGATTACTATTAGTGAAACTGAAAAACAAAATGTTTGGAAAAAAGATGACCAAAATGAAGGATATCCAATTTTTATGTGGCAATGATTTTTGAAGTGATGAACATGAGGGACAACCTTATTTATTCAAATGCACAATGGGGACGTCCCCATTGTGCATTTAGATAAATTGTAATTCATTTATTTTTTAATTTCTGCGATTGTAACACCTGAGTCGCCTTCACCATACATTCCGAGTCTAAAGCTTTCTATATATGGATTAGAACGTAAATAATTTTGCACTCCTTTACGAAGAAGTCCTGTACCTTTGCCATGGACAATTCTAACTTCGTGAAGTCCTGATAGATAGGCATCGTCTAAAAATTTCTCAAGTACGGAAATTGCTTCGTCAACGGTCATTCCAAGTAGGTTAATTTCCGTTGCAACTGACATGGTTTTCATATTTTTTTGTGAGTTCTTGTGGCGAACAATGTTCGTCGCTACGACTTTTTTGCTGATTTTATCTTCTTTTATTTTTTCTATATTCGAGTAATGCATGTTTAATTTCATAATTCCTGATTGGATTGTTACATTGCCATTTCTATCTGGAAGAGAAATAATTGTTGCTTCTTGGTCTAAAGATGGAATATAAACTCGCAATCCTTTTTTTATTTCCTTTAAGTTGATAGAATTAATTGAATCTGATTTAGATGGCAGTAGTAAATCCTTTTGTATTTCAGAAATACTCTTTTTAATTTTTTGTCTATTTTCTTCGGCACGTTTATACTGTTCTTTGCTAGAAGTTGTTTTTATTTCAATCAAGTCTTTAATAATTCTGTTTGCTTCTTCTTCAGCATCAAGAAGTAAATCACGAGCTTCTATTTTGGCTTTATTTAAGATTTCCGTTTTTCGACTATTAATATCATTACTCATTTTTTCAGCAGATTCTTTGAGCATTCTTGCTTCATTTAACATCTTATCTGATAACTCTTTTTGTTCTTGAATTGATTTTTTATCTTGTTCCATATTTGTTAGGATGTCTTCAAATTTAACTGTTTCTTCACTTACATATTCATTTGCATTGGATAAAATGTGATCAGATAGTCCTAGTTTTTTTGAAATTAAGAAAGCATTGCTTCTACCTGGTACCCCAATTAATAATTTATATGTTGGAGATAGCTTTTCAAAATCAAATTCGCAAGAAGCATTTTCCATTCCTTCTTGCTGCATTGCAAATGTTTTTAATTCACTATAGTGTGTGGTAGCAATGGTACGACAATTAAAATCATGTAAGTATTTCAAGATACTTCTAGCTAGTGCACTTCCTTCGACAGGGTCTGTACCAGAGCATAATTCGTCAAGCAAAACTAAATCTTTATTTGTAATTTTATCAGTAATGGCAACGATATTTGTCATATGTGCTGAGAAGGTACTTAAAGATTGTTCAATACTTTGTTCGTCACCAATGTCACTATATATATTTTCAAACACAGCCATTTCAGAAGATTCGGCTGCAGGTACGTGAAGCCCTGATTGCATCATCAAAGTAAGCAAGCCTACGGTTTTTAAAGTGACCGTTTTACCACCAGTATTTGGACCAGTAATTACTAATGTGTTGAATTTGTCTCCTAACCATACATCTATTGGTACAACGGATTTTGATAATGGCGCACGCTGTGCGCCGCTACTCATATTATTATTTTGAATCGAATTACCATTTAATAAAGGATGACGGGCTTTATTCAAATGAATGTACCCATTTGAATTTAGTTTTGGTTCATAAGCTTCCATATCTAATGCAAGTTTCGCTTTTGCAAAAGCAAAATCAATTTGACCAAGCGCTCGACTTGCAGTAATTAATTCATTAGTTAGTGGACTAACCATTTGAGTTAGTAAACTAAGTATTCTTTCAATTTCTTTTTTCTCTTCAATATGAAGTTCTTTTATTTCATTATTGATGTTAAATACAGCAGTTGGTTCAATGAATATGGTGCTTCCTGAACTAGACATATCATGTACTAAACCATTAATTTCATTTTTATATTCTTGCTTTACCGGTATCACATATCTGCCATCTCTAAAAGTAACAACAGCATCTTGTAAATATTTTGAAGTAGAAGAGGAGTGGATGATCGAATTTAATTTATCTTTTATTTTTATTTCCGCATCGGTAATTTTTTTCCTAATCTTATAAAGCTCACTGCTTGCTCTATCATCCAAATCTGATTCTGATTTTATACATCTAAAAATTTCGCTTTCTAAATTTTTATTTGAGTACAACATTTCAAAATGTTTGCTTAAAATATCGTAGCGGAGTATAGCGTGTTCCATAGCATTATTGTCACTGTCTTCTCTAAAATATTCTTTCACTTCTCTAAAAATTTTAAGTGTGGTTCCAACTTTTAAAAGTTCTTCAATAGATAAAATACTTCCAATATTTATTTTGTTAAAAATATTACTCATATTGCTGATAGGTGAAAGTGGAGGAGTATTCCTTCTTAGAGAAAGACTACATGCTTCGCTAGTTTCTTGCTGCAATTTTTTAACAGTTTCAAAATCAGAAGATGGCACAAGTCCTTCTGCCAAATCTTTACCTATATATGTGATACAGTTATTTTTTAGCTTTTCAATAATTTTATAATACTCTAAATTTTTAAGTGTTTTTTTATTAATCATAAATATAAATATCCTTTCATGTATATAATGGCGCACGCTGTGCGCCGCTACGTTTATAAATGATACATACGTGCGCCGCTACGTTTATAAATGATACATACGTGCGCCGCTACGTTTATAAACGATACATACTGTGCGTCGCTACGTTTATAAATGATACATACGTGCGTCGCTACGTTTATAAATGATACATACGTGCGTCGCTACGTTTATAAATGATACATACTATACGCCGCTACGTTTATAAATGATACATACTGTGCGCCGCTACGTTTATAAATGATACATACTATACGCCGCTACGTTTATAAATGATACATACGTGCGCCGCTACGTTTATAAATGATACATACGTGCGCCGCTACGTTTATAAATGATACATACGTGCGCCGC
>JAFUGH010000070.1 GCA_017469465.1 Clostridia bacterium
TTATAAATGATACATACGTGCGCCGCTACGTTTATAAATGATACATACGTGCGCCGCTACGTTTATAAATGATACATACGTGCGCCGCTACGTTTATAAATGATACATACGTGCGCCGCTACGTTTATAAATGATACATACCGTGCATCGCTACAAAATGTAAGATACCAATTTGTAGCGGAGCACAGTGTGCTCCATATGTCTATTAATATTAAATTTTAAAATTATAGTAACATAAAAATGGCTAAATTTCAATGAAATAAACAACTTTTTTTTATTTGACAAATTACGACAGTAATGGTAATGTTATCTTAAATAAAAATATTTCAATTTAACTCGTTTCTATATTTAGAAAGGAGGGAGACATGTATGAGCAATAGTACTGAGAAAGAACGATTTATTGAACTGCTTCAGGAGTGTTCTGGTAAGAAGTATCCTACACGAGAGGACGACATGTATACTTTTTATTTGAGCCTTTGCTTTATTAAAGAAGCAGTTGAGCAAGCAGATGCATCAATAAAGTTTGATCTTTCGGATGAAGAAGCAAAAGAAATGACTTATCGGGAGCATGTAGATAATCAGTTGGATAAGCTAGAAAAAGGAATCCAAAACTACGTTTGTGAAGTGAAAGGATTTGAAAATGTTAAGTATTATTTTGAATGGTTGTCAGGAATGAATGGCGTTTTTAAAAATAAAACTGGTTGGGAAGAAAAAGCCAAGCGGTATGTTTCTAAGATACATTCCTTTTTATTTCAAAAGTAAGGGCAGTACTGCTAAAACTTCTTTATACGGGAATATTGAAAGAGTCATGATTTTGAAAATTTGCAATGCGTAGCGGAGCATGCATGATACTGTTAGAGCTTTGCTCGCTACAGTATCAGTATACAGCGGACAGTGTGCTCCATGAAAATGTTACCTTTTTCATGTGAAAAAGACCTCCAAAATCCAAGCGGATTTTAGAGGTCTTTTTTGATTTAAACTATTCTTTTGTTATTTCTTTCAAAGTTCCTAAACTTGCTAAAGTCTTTGTTGCATCAAAAGGAATGAATATCTTATTTGCACTACCGTTTGCAGCTTTTTCCAAAGCTTCTAATGATTTTATTGCAACTAATTTATCATCTGGATTTGCGTTCTTAATTGCTCCATATACATATTCAATTTCTTTTGCTCTAGCTTGTGCTAATTTTTCAATAGCTTCGGCTTCACCAGCAGCTTGAAGAATGGTAGATTGTCTAGCACCTTCTGCTCTTCTAATTTCAGCTTCTCTGTCAGCATCAGCATCCAAAATTCTAGCTTCTTTTTGACCTTCAGCAATTGTAATTGCTGATTGTTTTTCACCTTCGGCTTGAAGGATAAGAGCTCTTTTTGTTCTTTCTGCATTCATTTGTTTTTCCATTGCTTCACGAATATCCTTTGGAGGATCAATGTCTTTAATTTCAACACGATTAATTTTGCATCCCCATTTATCAGTTGCTTCATCAAGTATTTGACGAAGTTGGAAGTTTATTTGTTCTCTTGAACTAAATGTACTATCTAAATCCATTTTACCAACAACATCACGAATAGTAGTTGTTGTTAAGTATCTAATACCATCTTGTAATCTTTCAATTTCATACACTGCTTTTTGTGCATCTGTAATTTGGAAGAATACAACGGTATCAATTCTAATTGTAACGTTATCTTTTGTAATAACACTTTGAGGTTGAACGTCCATTGTTTGTTCCTTTAAACTAACTGTTGCACGAATTCTATCTGTGAAAGGATTTAAAAAATTTAAACCTGCATATGCTGTTTTTAAATATCTACCAAGTCTTTCTACAATAATAACTTCTGATTGATTAACAATCCTAATTGATTTAATTGCAATAAATAGAATAATAATGACAGCAATAATGATAAAAATTGCTAAACCACCCATAAATAAAACCTCCTAAAATTATATTTTTTTAACAATTGCTTTAACACCATCAATTTTAACAATTTCAACAGCTGCTCCTTCGGGAATAGGTTCATCATCCATTTCATTTTTAGCAGACCAAATATCTCCGTCTACTTTAACTTGACCTTGACCTTTCATATTATCAATTGCTGTTGATACAACGGCTTTTTTACCAATAATAGTGTATACGTTCATTGGAACTTGTTTTGCTTGCATTTTTTTACCTAATTTTCTAGTTGATAGAACCAAAATAGTTGATACTATGGCGAATGCTATTAATTGAATAACAAAGTTGTTAGTGAAAAAACTAAGTGTCATAGCAACAAGAGCACCAACACCAAACCAACAAACGAGAAAGCCTTCTGTTAAAAATTCTGCTATAAAACATAATCCGGCAAAAATTAGCCAACCTGTCCATACTTCCATATAATTCCCTCCTTTTTATGCCGAAATAATCTTTCAAAGTGAACAATGTCCACTACCATTAAAATTATACAATAAATATACATAAAAATAAATAGATATTTTTAAAAAATATATTTATTATTTTTATTGATTTCATTTGTTTTTTTCGATATGATTATTTAGGTAGTAAGAAATATACGGGTATATAATACTCATCTTTTTATTGAAGGGAGATTAACATATATGAAAGAAAATAAAGTGGTAGCATTAATTGTTAAATTTTTGACAGTAATACTTTTGATGGCGGTGGCAATTTTTTTATTTAGTGTTGCGCCTTATTATAAACCAACGGAAACTTTTGAAA
Organism: Clostridia bacterium; assembly: GCA_017469465.1. Classification (GTDB taxonomy): domain Bacteria; phylum Bacillota; class Clostridia; order TANB77; family UBA1234; genus UBA1234. The sequence goes on from JAFUGH010000070.1 coordinate 2,709, forward strand.
GAGGAGTGATGCATTTTGTTGTAGATGATAAAGATGTCACAAATAGCTTGCCAGCTCCAGTATATGTGCAGGATGATGTTGTGATGATATCAGACAAAACGGCAATGAAATATTTTGATAATATTTATGTGTATTATGACGAGAAGTATGATACTGCTATTATTACTTCAGAGAAAAAAGTTGGAAAGATAAAACTTGGAGAAAACACAATTACCATTAATGGTGAAGAGCAAGCGCTAAAAGGTACTGCTACTTTTAAAATGATTGAAAAAACAAGTGATGAAGAAAGTGCAATGGAAAAAACTTTATATATTCCAATTAGTTCTATCAAAGATATAACAGATGTTGATTTTGTATATAACAAAAAGGTAATTGCTACAACTCTTAGAGGATATAGTAGACTAAAAATAGTGGAACTTGCATCTACACATAAGTTGAAAGCATATAAAAAAGAAATAGCCCTTACAACAGGTGTTGCCAAAAAAGGTGAATTGCTTTATGTTTTTGATACAGAGGAGAAAGAATTAACTGATTACTTAGTTGTTAGAAATGAAAGAGGCGATATTGGGTATTGCCAATATCAAAGAATCAATGCTTCTGACATTATGAAGTCAACGCAAAAAATTGATGAGATGGCAAAATATAAGAATTTGGTTGATAAAGTAAAATATACACTTGTGTGGGAATATGCTCAAAATGTTACACCGAATAGAAATGGAGAAACAAAAATTGATCGATTACAATATATTTCTCCAACATGGATTGAAGTGAAGAATAAAGATGCAGACATTGTTACGACAATCGATAGTGACTATATCAATTGGGCAAAAGGTCAAAATTATAAACTTTGGCCAACGTTAAAAAATGATTTTATTAGTATGGATAACATGGATGACTTGTCTGCCATTATGAATGACATGCAATTAAGAGAAAAATTAATTAATAATGTTGTAAAAGTTGCATTACAGTATGGCTTTGACGGTATTAATTTAGATTTTGAAAATATGTATAAAGCAGATAAAGATGTTTTCTCTCAGTTTGTGAGAGAGTTTTCGTCAACATTAAGGGCGAATGGATTAGTATCTTCAGTAGATGTTACTATTGCAGGCGGAAGTGATACTTACTCTCTTTGTTATGATAGAACTGCAATTGGTAAGGCTGCTGATTATGTGATGTTAATGGCATATGACCAATATGGAAATTGGAGTGCAACGGCAGGTCCTGTAGCTTCACTTTCGTGGGTAAAGGCAAATATTCAGGAAATGCTTAACTATGAAAATGTTGATAAGGACAAGCTATTCTTATGTGTTCCATTCTATTCTAGATATTGGGTAGTGAATTCGGAAACAAATGAAAAAATAAGGTCATCTGCTATCCCTATGAATCAAGCTAATTTATATTTAGAAAGATACAAGGACAACGCTAAATGGAGCGAAGAAGATGGACAATATTATATTGAATTAGACCAAGGAAATGGAACAACGATTAAAATATGGGTTGAGAATGAGGAGGCACTAAATAAAAAGATAGAATTGGTTAATGAATTCGACTTAGCTGGTGTTGCAGTATGGCGTTGGGGATATGAAGACGGAAATAAAGCATGGAAAACAATAGCCAATACATTGAATTTACAATAAAAATACAAAACGGGACAGCCTTTCGCGTCTGAAAGAAGAGGATGTCTCGTTTTTCTTAATTTGCTTAGAATAATTACAATTATTTCAGCATAAAATTTAGAGATAAAGGGAGGTAGGATGGTTTGGCATATGCAATAATAGATTATCATGATTCGAAGTGGTTTTACCCAATAAAACAAATTAATTATGTTGGTGAACTAGATATATTTTTACCTCATTTTAAAGAAAAAACTTCTCAAAAATATGGGAAAAAGGTATTAAATATATTAAATAAAGCAGAAATAAATAAATTGGTAATTAGTAATGATATACTGAAGAATAGGGCTTTTTGTGACGTTTTATATGAAAACAAGAAGAGCATTATTACAGGAAGAAACATGTATAAAAGTTTAGTTGTAAGAATATTAAAAGATATAGCTTCTCAAATGAAAGCCGAGATAAAAAAATTAAAAGTTGTGATGTTAATTGAAGATTATTCAGTAGAGAATATAGATTTAATTAAAGCAGTATCAAAAGAAGTAAAGTCTTTAACGGTAGTTACAACTGATAAAGATAAGTTTGATATGCTGGTGAGTAATTTATATGAAAACTATGGGATAGTTTTAAAAGTTGTAGAAAAAAATACTACAGAATTTAAAGTAGCTGACGTTTTACTAAATGTAGATTTTCCAAGCTATGACATGAATAAAGTAAATGTACCTAATGATGCATTGATTATATGTGGATTTGCTAAGAATTATGAAAAAAAAGCTAATTTTAATGGAATTATTGTAAAAAATATAGATGTTGTTGATGTAACTAATCGAAATAGTAATATTAATGATTTATCGCTTTGCGAAGCAAAGATATATAGCTATTTAAGAAAATTAAAAGAAAATGATAGAGTCTTTGAGAGAGAAGGATTTAAAATTAATGGATATTTTGGAGAAAATGGGAAAATAAGGACGGAGGAATTTATGGAACTTGGTAAAAAACTTTCATAAAAATTACTTGACAAATAAAAAATAGTTGCGTATCATATAACGGTATACAATTTAATTGATGCATTTAGACTTGATAACTTAAATGCACTAGATAAAAAAGGAGATTGATTATTATGCCACAAAAGGAAACAATATTAACATACGAAGGGTTAAAAAAACTTGAGGAAGAACTTGAGTATTTAAAAACTGAAAAAAGAAAAGAAGTAGCTGAAAGAATCAAAATTGCTCTTGGATTTGGAGATTTGTCTGAAAATTCAGAATATGATGAAGCAAAAAACGAGCAAGCACAAGTTGAAATGAAAATTGCTGATTTAGAGAATAAATTAAGAAATGTAAAACTAATTGATGAGGATGAAATAGATACTAAGACAGTACAAGTTGGTAATACGGTTCAAGTATTAGATGTTGAGTATGATGAGAAAATCAACTACACAATAGTTGGCTCAACAGAGGCTGATTTAGCTGAAAATAAGATTTCAAACGAATCACCAATTGGAAAGGCGTTACTTGGAAGAAAGAAAAATGAAGTGGTTGAGGTAGAAGCTCCAGCTGGGTTACTTTCTTTTAAGATACTTAAAATAACAAAATAAGATTTTTTCGTCAAATGCACAATGGGGATGTCCATTAAATGTGCATTCTGCAAAGGTAACGTATTTGTAACTCTTTGCAAAGAATGCACATTTAATGGACGTCCCCATTGTGCATTTGACGAAAATGGTTGCTTTTTTACCATGTTTTCACATTCTTTTTTACAATTTTACAATTTGTTTACATTTAATTTAAAATGTATTAACAACTTGCATATATGATAATTGCGAATAATAACAAGCTATGTATCAAAATTTAGAGAAGTTTTAAGTTTTAAATAATTACTGCTCTTATTATTTAAAATTTGAAATTATCTAAATTTTCAGTTAACAATGCATTCAAGTGTGATTTCGCGCATTGCATATGGTGTATTTGTTTAACTGATACGTAGCTTCATTATTGTTAGGTCATTTTATTGACCTTATGTATGCTAAGCTAGGGGCGTTTAATCGCCCCCAAGCAATGCATAATACTGTATAAAATAAGGGGCTGATTCTTTGAAAAAAGTTCTAGTGGTTGATGATGATAAGAATATATGTGAATTACTAAAATTATATTTGCAAAAAGAAGGTTTTGAGACTTTTTTTGCATATGATGGCAGTCAAGCGGTTACATCTGCGAAAGAAAATAAGCCTGACATAATCATCTTAGATGTAATGATGCCAGTAATAAATGGGTGGGAAGCTTGCAAGTTGATAAGACAATTTACAGATGTTCCAATTATTATGCTTACAGCTCTTGACACAACTGAAAATAAGGTTCAAGGCTTAAATATTGGTGCAGATGATTATATCGTGAAACCATTTGAACCCGTTGAAGTAATTGCACGTATTAATGCACAGCTTCGCAGAGCTGAAAAACAAAGTGATAATCAGGAACCTGAAAAAACTGATTCTTTATTGATAGTAGATAATTTAGAAGTAGATTTAGATAAATATGAAATAAAATTAGATGGTAAAGTTTTAAAAGACTTTAAGCCTAAAGAAATTCAACTTTTATACTTTTTCATGTCAAATAAAAACCAAGTTTTTACCCGAGAACAATTACTTGATAAAGTTTGGGGCTATGAGTACTATGGTGGGACAAGAACTGTTGATGTTCACGTAAAAGGTATTAGAGAAAAATTAAAAAGCAAGAAAAGTAAATGGGAAATCAAAACAATATGGAATGTTGGATATAAATTTGAAATAAAGTAGTAGAAATGGAGAAAATATGTTTAAAGGTATTTATTTTAAACTTGTTGCAACTTACCTTTCACTTTTTATTGTGATTGTTCTTTTGATATCATTTTTTATTAGTAGTATTTTTTATAAAGAATTTACAAATCAAGTTGAAGAAGACCTACTAAATGCTGGTATTAAAACAAATGCTTTAATGGAGAGGTATTATAATAATGATATCACCAAGGAAGAGCTTACAGCATGGATTAATGCTATGGCATATATATCAAATTTAAAGATATATATCTTAAATCCAGATTCAAGTGTATTGCATCAAGCAGAACAGTCTGAAGCCATGAGCATTGATACTCAATTAAGACAAGATATTTTAAAGGTGATGGAGGGTGAAACAGTTAAAAGAACTACTTCTTTTTCGCTTGATGAGAATAGGCTTGTGTATGTTGGAATACCTTTAACTTACCATGACCAAATAAGCGGAGCGATTATGGCTTTTTCACCTATTACGGAAATCCAAGAGTTGACATCCGCATTAATTAAAGTGATTGTAGTAATATTAATTTTAGTTATTTTAATTGGTACTATTGCCATACTTAGAGTATCGGTAAAAATATCTGAACCAATTAGTGAAATTAGTGATTATGCTAAAAGAATTGGTAAAGGTGAAAATGTACCAGATGTTGAATTTGAAAGTAAAGACGAAATTGGAATGCTTGCGAAATCCTTCAATGAAATGAAAAGGGAACTCGCAGTTTCAGAACAAATGAGGAGAGATATAGTGGCTAATGTTTCGCATGAACTTAGAACACCTCTTACCTCAATTATTGGCTTTATTAAAGGAATTTTAGATGGAGTTATTCCCGTAGAAGATCATGAAAAATATTTGTCAATTGCATATGATGAAGCAAATAGATTAAAAGAGCTTACAAAAGATATCGTTGATGTCGCAAAAATAGAATCGGGAAGTGTTGCTCTAAATAAAGAGAATATAAATTTAAATGAATTAACAAGAGAAGTTTATACGGAAATGGAAGAATTAGTAAAAGAAAAAAATCTTGACTTTATTTTTGAAGAATTATCAAAAAATATAGAAATAAATGCAGATAAATCAAGAATAAGACAAGTTCTCATAAATATAATTAATAACTCAATGAAATTTACTGAAAAAGGTTTTATCAAAATTACACTTGATAAGATTGAAAATAAAGCAAGTATAGTAGTGGAGGACTCTGGCGTTGGAATTAAAGAGGATAAGATAGCTTACTTGTTTAATAAATTTTATACAGCAAATAACTATGGCGATGCCACCATGGGAGCAGGTCTTGGTTTAAATATTGTAAAAAATTTAATAGATTTGCATGGCGGTGAAATTAAAATAGAGAGCCAAGTTAACAAGGGTACAACAGTAAAAATTTTATTATAAAAATATGTAAGGAGTGAGTAGTTTTCTTTATGACATATAGTGTTTAAGTAGAAAGGATGTGATGATTAGTGAAAAGTAATTTTAAAACTATTTCAACAATTTTAATAATTGTACTTGTTAGTTTATTAATTTGGATTTTGATAAAATATTATAATACTCCAATTAAAGTTTCCAACCCAATGATAGAATTAGAAAAATCAGAAAACAATTCAAATACTAATCATGACAATCCTATTGTGATTGGAGCAAATAGTAGTGGAGAATATGCTATAGAAAATGTGCCTAATTCAAATGACAGTCAAGAACAAAAAACAATTATTAATAGTAGTGGAGAAATTACTACAGGACTAAATAGCGATGAAAATCTTAAACAATTTGAACCGGAAAAAATAAAGCAGGATGAGAATCCACAAAAAATAAATGATAAGTCAAATCAAGTAATTATAACTTCAGAAGACACAATGACAAATAAAGAAAAAAGAGAAATTTTAACAGAACTTGATAATACATTAATGGAATTATTAGATGTAGTAGATAAAGTTCAAACAGTTGATGAAACTCGCTTGATTACTGACGAGAGTGAGGTGCAAAGATGAAAAAGTTTTTTTGTATTTTTTCAATGATTTGCATACTATTACTCTTTGGAACAAATATTTATGCAACAGAAACAAACACTGATATACCAGAAATGAGTTTTATAGAATTGCTTGCAAGAATGCAAGCAAGACAAGCTAAGGTTGATATCATTAAGAAAAATAATGAACAACTAAAAGGTCTAAAAGAGGAGCTTAGAAGCAAAATTATTGCTGCAGCAGAAAAGGTAAATAGTTTGAAGATAAATATTTCGAGTGGGACAGTTACTATTTCAGATGCAGAAATTAACGAATTAAAGTCTCTTTTAGAATTTTTACAAGAGTCAACCACTGCTTTAAATGATGAAGTTCAAAAAGTTTCATCTGAGATTGAAAGCATTTTAGACTTGATTCAAACAAGAGGTATGGAGCTTGCACAATATGACTTATTGATTGAAAAACAGAATTCAGTAATCGTTAATTTAAAGAATATATTGCAAACAGTAAATCAGATTTAAAAATGAAAGGAAATATAGAAATGTCGTTTTTTGATAAATTAAAACAAGGATTAACAAAAACAAAAGAAGCAATAACAGGAAAGGTTAATGAAGTGTTTAGCAACTTCAGAAAAGTTGATGAAGAACTTTTAGACGAGCTTGAAGAAGCTTTGATACTTTCAGATGTTGGTGTAAATACGGCATCAAAAATTGTGGATAACCTTAGAAAAAGAATTAAATTAGAAAAAATAGAAGATGCAGATAAAGTAAAAGACATATTAAAGGAAGAAATTTCAAATATATTAATTGAAAAAGAAACTTCTCTTAATTTATCTACAAAACCTTCAGTGATATTGTTTGTGGGTGTTAACGGTGCTGGAAAAACTACATCAATTGGTAAACTTTCAGCTAGTTTAAAATCACAAGGGAAAAAGGTTTTAGTTGCGGCAGCAGATACCTTTAGAGCAGCAGCAATTGAACAGCTTGAAGTCTGGGCAAATCGTGCCAATGTTGATTTAATAAAGAGACCTGAGGGCTCTGACCCTGCATCTGTTGTTTTTGATGCAATAACAAAAACCAAAAATGATAATTATGATGTCTTAATAATTGATACAGCCGGAAGACTCCACACTAAAAAGAATTTGATGGAGGAACTTGGTAAGATTCAAAGAATTATCGATAGAGAATTACCAAATGCAGATCAAGATATTTTAATTGTTTTAGATGGTACAACAGGTCAAAATGCTTTGATACAGGCAAAAGAATTTTCAGAAGTTACAAATATTACTGGTATCGTATTAACAAAGCTTGATGGAACCGCTAAGGGTGGGGTGGTTATTGGAATTTGTGATGAGTTGAATGTACCTGTTAAGCTAATAGGTGTTGGTGAAAAAATTGAAGATTTGCAAGTATTTGATGCGAAAGAGTTTGCAAAAGCATTGTTTGAATAAAATTGGAAATAATAAACATTAGGAGGGAATCTCTTAATGTTTATTTTTTTTCGTCATAAAAATAATGATACTCAAAAAGAGTTTAATCAAAAAATAGGAGAAATTTATCAAAAGTTAAGTGAGAAAAGTTTTAGTAAATTTGTTGAAGTTATTGCATCTCCTCGTCAAATTTTTTGGAGAAGCTTTTTAGCAGGTATTGCTAGGGGAATTGGGACTGCAATTGGTTTTTCTATTCTAGGTGCTTTATTAATTTATTTATTTCGCTATATTGTGATGCTAAATTTACCAGTAATTGGAGCATTTATCAAAGATATTTGGGAGATAGTGCAAAATCAATAAATTACAATTTGTCGGTTAGACCTTGGGGACGGAGACGGAGGATTTTCGACCAATAGGGACGGAGGATTTTGGCTTTTTTTCGACCAATAGGGACGGAGGATTTTGGCTGAATGCACAATGAGTGCACAATGGGGACGTCCATTAAATGTGCATTCAGCCAAAA
>JAFUGH010000029.1 GCA_017469465.1 Clostridia bacterium
AGGATTTTGGCTGAATGCACATTTAATGGACGTCCCCATTTTGCACCCATTGTGCATTCAGCCAAAATCCTCCGTCCCTATTGGTCGAAAAAAAGCCAAAATCCTCCGTCCCTATTGGTCGAAAATCCTCCGTCTCCGTCCCCAATGGTCTAACCGACAAATTGTAATTTGGAGGAGAAAGCAAATGTCTAACAAATATTTAAAGAATGTTAAAAGTTGGTATGTATTAGTATTATTCTTAATATATATGCTAATATGTTTTTTAATTCCATCAATGATTAATGGAAAAACTAGTAAAGTGGCGAATTCTAAAGAAAGTGAAAAAGAGGTACAAGGGGTTGGAAAGAACAACAAAACAAATGTAGATGCTTTACCTACTGGTAAGATTAAATTGTTGTTAACGGAAAGCAATCAAGTCGTAGAAATGAATTTAGAAGACTATTTGAAAGGAGTGTTAATTGGTGAAGTTCCTGTTACATACGAGATGGAAGCGTTAAAAGCACAAGCAGTTGTTGCTAGAACGTATACTTTGTATAAGCTAAAAAATGCCATTACTAAACATGAACAAGGTGCTGATATGTGTGATGATATTAATTGCTGTCAAGCATATAAGACGAAAGAATATGCATTTGCTTCTTGGGACGATAATGAAGAAAATGAAAAATGGGCAAAATATGAAAATGCAGTAAATGCTACAGCAGGAGAAGTTATCCTATACAATAAAGAATTGATTAATGCTTTTTTTCATGCACATAGTGGGGGAACAACAGAAAATGTAAAATATTTATGGTCTAAAAATGAGATACCTTATTTAGTAAGTGTTCCAGGAAATGAAGGATACATTTACCAAGATACGAAATCATTTACGAAGACGGAGTTAGCAGAACTATTAAAAAGTGATGTGGCAAATATTAGTGGAGAAATCCAATTTGAAATTAAAGATTACACAGGTAGTGGGCGTGTAAATCATATTGCAGTCAATGGAATAGACTTAGATGGTGCACGTTTTAGAAGTTTACTTGGAATTAAATCTACCAATTTTAGAATTGAAGAAAGTGGAGATAACATTATTTTTTTTACAGTAGGATATGGACACGGAATTGGTATGAGCCAAGAAGGTGCCAACCAAATGGCACTTGATGGAAATAGTTATGTGGATATTATTAAGCATTACTACACGGGAGTGGAAGTTGCTAAACTTGAAGACTGAGAAAACTTCTTATTTAGCAATTGGTCTTTTTATGAATATTTTTCTAAAATGTGTAAAAAATACCTTCATATGGTTGTGGAGGTGTTTTTTATGATTATGCATTCAGATAAAAAAGTAATTTGTGTGAAAGATATTCCTTCTAATATCATTGAAGAGGCAATCTTTATTTTAAAAGAAAATATTTCACAAAATCAAGACGAGGAAAATGATGAGAGAAGTAAAGAAATTATTTTAAATGAAGCTGAAGAAATTGTGGAGGAATACATTAATAAAATGCAATATGAAGATGAGGATGAGCTTGTGGAAGACGGGCAAGAAAACAATGGATTAAAGAAAGAGATATTATATATTGCAGGACTATTGATTATTTTGGCAATTTGTATATCTAGTGTAATTTAAAGTTGTGGTCAAGCATATGCTTTAACTAGGAGGCGATTTTAATGGAAAGAACCATTGATAGGACTAGTTATAGAAGAAGTGCAAGACCTAATGGAAGAATAACTGAAAAAGTGCAAGAACTAGAAGTTAAAAAAGCAAATAAAAAATTTAGACTAACTAATTTACTACTAAACCAAATAATAGTTAGTCTACTAATTATAATCGGAATTTTGACTGCACAGTATTTTGAAGTGTCTGATGTGTTAGATTGGATTTCAAAAAATATGTCAAATGGTTATGAACCAACAGAACTTGTAGCTAAGATAAAAAATAAGTTTTTCATGGGTGGTTCAAGTATACTTACTAGTATGAATAGTGGAGAAAACTTTTCGGGAGAAATTTCAGGAGAAATCATTTCATTACATGAGTCAGGAGAGAATTTGATAAGTGGAGAAACTGTGAATAGTGGTGAATTAATTAGTGCAGTTGAGGGAGTAAATCAAATAGCAGAGGACGTAAATTCCATAAAAGCAAATTATGATTTAGCAATACCATTAGTAGGGACAATCACATCAAATTTTGGTAGCCGAATGAGTGACAGTCCTATTGTAAGTTCCTATCATACAGGTCTAGATATAGCAGCAAATACTGGAACAAACATATACGCTGCGCATAGTGGAACAGTAACAAAAGCAGAACTTTTTTCTTCCTATGGAAACTGCGTGATGATAGAAGAGGGAGACTTGGTAACGGTGTATGCACATTGTTCTTCCTTACTGGTAAAGGAAGGTCAAAATGTAAACAAGGGTGATGTAATAGCAAAAGTTGGCATGACAGGTAATGCAACTGGTCCGCATTTGCATTTTGAAGTGAGATATGAAGGCAGATTTGTAGATCCACAAAAAATATTAACGGAGTTGAATTAATATTAGATGATTTTAAAAATTCATATTACATTATTTCTAGCTTTATTATATAATCTTTATATAGGAAAAAAAGAGATATTTTTTATCGCTTACATGTTTATCATCATGCATGAATTAGCCCATATGATAGTTGCCATTTTGTTAAAGGTAGATATTGAAGAAATAACACTATTACCATTTGGAGCAACTGCAAAATATTCAGGAAAAATGAATTTATGCAAAGAATTTTTTATTGCACTGGCAGGACCATTGGCTAGTTTATTATTTGCTTTTATCTATCACAACGATACATATTTTAAAGTGAATTTATTAATATTAGTATTTAATTTAATTCCCATCTATCCACTTGATGGCGGACGAATGTTAAAAGTTTTATTGACTTGTGTTTTGGGCAAAAAGTTAGGTGTTAAAATTAATAATCTATTGAATAAAATAGCAATTATCTTTCTTATTACATTTGCATTTTATATGGCTTTTCAATATAAAAATTACTCTTTTTTATTAATAAACTTATATGTTTTAAAAATATACAAAGAAGAAAGACAAAAAGATAGAATACTATCCATAATTAACTATTTACAAATTAATAAATAATGTTTAAACTAGAAGTAGAGGTGGAATACATGTTGAATAATAAGAAGGGTTTTTCATTAACTGTTTTGGTAATAGCAATTGCAGTAATAGTAATTATAACATCTACATCTGTCATAACAGTTCAAAATATTAATAAAGATAGAAAAATTTCAGAATTTATGACTGATTTAGCAGATGTAAAGCAATTTATAATTGAACACGTTAACACGGATGGAACATTACCAGCAAAAACTGAATTTAGTGGATTAGGTGAAGAAGTGGATGCAAAAGACACATTACTAAATGCACTTAAATCAGGTGATGCATTAGGACAAATTGATGTTGACGATGTTGGTAATTATTATTTCGTAGACCTTGCAAAACTTGGTAAAATACATTTATCTGATGAAGAAAGAGGATACATATTCAATGAAGGAACTTTAAATGTGTATGTTACCACTCCAGTTGAATATCGTGGAGTTCAATATTATACGTTAACACCAGATTTAACAGGAAAGAGTAATCCGGTAAATAAATATGCGCCTTTTGAAGTCGCGATAACAGGTAATCCAGTCACTTGGTCAAGTAAGGCCGAAATTTTAGTTTCAGTTACGAATAGTGCAATTGGGGTTGATGATGAATGGAATTTTAGGTGGCTAAAAGGTGATCACACTGCAGATGACTTTAAAGTTGTCTCAGAAGTAAATTATTTTACATATGGTGATACGATATCTCTAACGGAAAATGGAATATATACCATTAATGTGGAAAGTCCAAACCATGAATCTATTGTGAGAAAAATTGTTGTGACTAAAGTGGATGATATCCTTCCAACCATCGTGAAAAAGGATGGAAAATTATATATTGATGATGCCGAAACTGGGGTAAGAGCAATTCGTTATAAGATTAAAGAAACTAATAACTTCGCAATTAGCGAAGAAGCAAGAAAGGAACATCCAGAATGTTATACAAGTCAAGATGAAAGAGCCTCAGACACAGTAGAAGAATTAGTAGAAAAATATTTATGGGGAAGCGAAAATATTAAAGGAGATAGAATTGAAAATTATTTAACGGACTATAGTGAATATTATAAGCTGTATACGACATATAATGAAATTATTTTAAATCTTGAATCGACAGTAGCAGAAATAGAAAACGCTGAAAATGCAATACGAATTTTAAATAATACCTATCCTCAATTTGCATATAACAATCGTCCATTTTCTAACACTGAGAAGAATATTGTGATATATGTAGAAGATGCTGCTGGAAATGGTACAGTTTACTCTGCCGTTAGCAGAACAGAACTTACTAATTTACAATATGTTACAGAGGATAAAGAAACATTAACGGATACAAGAGTGCTAATTAATAACGGTGAAGAATATACAAAAGATAGAACTGTTTCTTTGCATATGCAAGCACTTCATGCAAAGTATTACTTTGCTTCTGAAGATGAGAATCCATCAGGAACATTTAATTTCTTTAATAACACTAAAGAAAATTTTGAAATTACTTCTACAGGCGATGGACAAAAAACAGTGTATGTAATATTTGAAGATGAAGCACAAAAACGAGTAAAAGTTTCCGATACGATATTTTTAGACGAAACTGAGCCGAGTAAAGATGCACCGACAGTCACAGGTAGCATTACCAATGTGAATGTAGTGTGCAATCAAACGGATACAAATATTGTAGATGGAGTAGAAACGCAGTCAGGATTAGCAGGCAGACCAAAATATGGTTTGAAAAAAGAGTCTGATAGTTCTTATAAATGGTATAATCGAGCAAGTGATTTTCCAAGATTGGAAGAGGGAACAACGTATAAAATTGTGACAAGTGTAACGGATAAAGCAGGAAATACCTCTATTTCAGATGATACTGAGTTTAAAGTTGTTACAGCTACAATGATTGCAAGATATGGAAACGAAGATAAAGGATTTTGGAAAGTAGCATATAAAGATAAGATTACAAGTATTGAGTTTAAAAAAGGAAATGCTACAGTTCCAACTGGAGCGATAGATTTAGGAAATTTGGCAACGGATACGGCACATTCAGTGATTCAAGCATATTTGCAAGATGATGGCACAGGAAATGGAACATATAAGTGTACAGTAATTTCGCCACAAACGATATATGCGAATGATAGTTTAAGAGATTTTTTTAATGATTTTACGAGTGTTAAACAATTTGACTTTACAAATTTTGATACAAGCAGAGTGACTTTAATGACTAATATGTTTAATTATTGTAAAAACGTAACGTCATTGGATTTAAGAACATTCGATACAAGTAATGTAAAATCTATGATGCAGATGTTTTATGGATGTTCTGCGTTAAAAGATTTAAATATAAGTTCTTTTGAAACTAGTCAAGTTACAAATATGCAACAAATGTTTAATAGATGTACTGAGATTAGTACAATAGATGTTACGAGTTTTGATACCCAAAAAGTGGAAAATATGTACGCCATGTTTTGCAATGACTATAAACTTACTAAAATATATGTTAGTTCTAAATTTGATGTTAGCTCTGTTACTAATTCAGAAGGTATGTTTGAACGTTCCACTCAATTGGTAGGTGGAAACGGAACAACATATAACTCTAATTTTGTAGATAAAACATACGCAAGAATAGATAAAGCTGGAACACCAGGATACTTCACAAGCAAATAATAATTTTTGCACTGCACAAAGGGTGCACAATGGGGACGTCCATTAGTTGTGCATTATGAAATACATAAAATGAAGCTGAGCCAATCAAGAGAATATCATAATCAAATTAATAAAGAATTTTAGCAAAGCATATCTAACGAGGTATGCTTTGTTTTTATATAATAGGAAAGTTATGGATAATACTTGGATTTTCATTTCTTTTATGATTTCAAAAAAGGTGCGCCACATTGACACATCTTGTATAATTCAATTGACAATATATGAAAAGTATTTTAGTATAAATAAAAAGAAAGTTTCTTTGAAAAGTGATGTTCATCACTTCCAATTTCCAAAAAGATTTAAATGAGGTAAAAAATTGCAATACATAGGTATAATAGATAAAAGCAAAATAGGAAAATATGCTGAAAGAATATCCACATATGATGTAGTATTAACTGATGAAAGAAGAATGCATATATATGAAGATCATGCTATGGATTATGATGAAATAATGAATAATATTGTTCGAGTAATACAAAAACCTATAGAAATTATAGAAGATATAAAAAATAAAGATACATTATTTTTTGTTGGAAAACTGACAATGAATATTTTAAATATTGTAGTAAGATTAAATACTACTAATAGTAAAAAGCACCCTCAAAATTCAATTATGACAGCTTGGATAATAAGAGATAGTAATTTACGAAAAATGAGAAAAAGGAATAATTACATTTACAAAAGTGAATAAAAATGTTATAATTTAAATACAATATATGAAGGTTATTTGAAGTAGAGATTGTGCTGCTACGCACCTATGTAAATAGGTCAAAAGAAATGTTGGAAGGGGCACACCAACCAAATAACATTAAAAAAGGTAGCTGATTAGAAATAATCAGTTACCTTTTTTGTTCACTGAGTTTCAAAAAACCTATTATTTTTTAGGCTCTAATTTTTCTATTCCACCCATATAAGGTCTTAAAGCTGCTGGAATATTAACACTTCCGTCTTCATTAACATTGTTTTCTAAGAAGGCGATAAGCCCACGAGGCGTGGCAAGCACCGTATTATTTAGTGTTGCAACTAAATAATTACCATCTTTTCCTTTTGCTCTAATAGAAAGTCTTCTAGCTTGTGCGTCTCCAAGAGTAGAGCAACTTCCAACCTCAAAATATTTTTGCTGTCTAGGGCTCCAAGCTTCCACATCACAAGATTTCACCTTTAAATCAGCTAAATCTCCACTGCAACATTCTAATGTTCTAACTGGAACATCTAAACTCCTAAAGAATTCAACTGTGTAACTCCACATTTTATTGTACCAATCCATTTGTTCTTCTGGTTTACAAAGAACAACCATTTCTTGTTTTTCGAATTGGTGAACCCTATAGACGCCTCTTTCTTCAATACCATGAGAACCAACTTCTTTTCTAAAGCAAGGAGAATAAGAAGTTAAGCATAGTGGTAGTTCTTCTTCCTTCACAATTTGTCCCTTAAATTTGCCAATCATAGAATGCTCACTAGTTCCAATTAAGAATAAATCTTCACCTTCGATTTTATACATCATCGCATCCATTTCTTCAAAACTCATAACGCCATTTACCACATCACTTCTAATCATAAAAGGAGGAATACAGTACGTAAATCCTTTATTAATCATAAAATCTCTAGCGTAAGAAATCATAGCAGAGTGAAGTCTTGCCACATCTCCCATTAAATAGTAGAAACCATTGCCACTTGTTCTGCCAGCACTTTCTTTATCGATTCCATTTAGTTTAGCCATAATGTCAGCATGATAAGGAACTTCGAAACTTGGAACGACAGGCTCACCAAAACGCTCATTTTCCACATTTTCGCTATCATCCTTACCTATCGGAACAGAACTGTCGATAATATTAGGAATCATCATCATTCTTTGTTTTATTTCATCCGCAAGTTTAGATTCTTGCTCTTCAATGTCCACAAGTTCTTCGTTAATTTTAGCAACTTGTTCTTTCATGGCATTAGCTTCTTCTACTAGCTTATTTCTCATTAAATTGCCAATTTCTGAACTTTTGCTATTTCTTTCAGCTCTTAAATTATCACCTTTTAATCTAGCATCTCTTAAAGTTTTATCAAGTTCGATGACCTCGTCTACTAACGGTAATTTTTTATCCTGAAACTTTTTTCTAATATTTTCTTTCACTATTTCAGGATTTTCACGTAAAAATTTAATATCTAACATACTTATCCCTCCAAAAAATAAAGACTCTCCCATCTAAAGGACGAGGGAGAGTCGTGGTACCACCTTAATTACTTCTTTATAGCACTGTAACCTATGCAAAAGGTTCGATTTTCATCGAAAGCTAGGGAAGTAGATTCCTAAAAGTATTTTACTGATTTACACCAACCATCAGCTCTCTATAAAAATATCACTTTAGTACTAGTCTTCCTTCAAACGCCATATAATGTCTAAATTATATAATTATGTGAATGAAAAGTCAATTATATTTTCCATAAATTTTCTACTATAAAAAAGATTTGAAAATAGAATATAGCATACTTTATTTTTGATTGGAGATATTGAATTATATGGGAAAAAGTGATATGATAAAGACGTTGGAGGTGCTTATAATGAAAAAAATAGGTGGAATAATCTTATTGAGTATCTTATTAATGATAACTACTAAAATAGTAGTCGGTGTTGGAAATGGTACACCATTTTATACTCCTGAAAATGAGAGAATTGATGCAAGAATTATGAGTGAAAGTGGAGAAGTAATCGTAAGTGGTGATGCTCAATTTATTAGTGATATACAAGAGGAGATAATATATAGTGGCGAAATTTCAGAGCAAGAAGAAATAGAAACAAGATTAAATGAAATTGTTAAAACTAATAAAGATAAGAATATTATGCTTTTTGGAAAGGAACTTGATATTACAGGCGAAGCGAAAGATTTAATTATGGCTGCAGGAGCAAATATTACTTCAAAGGCATTAGGAAGTTATGCTTTTATGACGGCAAGTCAATTAGACATTTCTGGTGAAATTTTTAATGACACTTTTGCGGTAGGTAACAATATAAAAGTTGAAGGCGATATCGGTAGAGATTTATATGTACTCGGTAACACTATAAATATTACGGGAACTGTTGAAAGAGATGTGTATGTTGGTGGAGAAAGTTTAATGATTACGGGAAGAATAAATGGTAATGTTAAATTCGCCGGAGATAGTATTTATATTTCTTCTAATGCAGTGATTGATGGAGATATTGATTTGAGTGCAAATTCGGTTGTAATCGAGAATGAAGCTACCATTAATGGAACAGTAACATATAATAGTAATGTAGAAAATATATCAATTCCACAAAATATTCGTACTCACATTAATCAAATTAAAAAGACAGAAAAGCCAGAAGAAAATAAAATGGTAGCAACTATAAAAGATTTTATTTGGTGGAGTATATCTAATTTTATTTTATTTGTAGTAGCAATAACAATTTGTCCAAGTATTTTTGAAAAAATAAGATTAATCTATTCAAGTGATGCTGTTCAAAAGTATTGTAGTTCGTGCGGTTGGGGATTACTAAGTATAATGATAATTCCAATTTTATCTGTTTTATCATTGTTTACTTTTATTGGTTCTGCTCTTGGAGTAATTGGATTATTGATTTATGCAGTGATATACATGATTTCAACAATACTCGTAGCATATGCGTTTTCTAATACATTTATTGAAAAAGATATGAATAATTATTTGAAAGGTTTTATTGGTATTATTGTAATAGAAATATTAAGAAGATTACCAGTAATAGGAGGAATTGTTGCAATAATAGTAAATGCAATAGCATTTGGTACTGTACTTAAATTAATTAAAATTTCTAATTCTAAAAAAGAGGAAATAATAAAATCTAAAGAAGAATAAGTGATTAAAAATAAAGCGACTAAATCAATAAACATTTAGCCGCTTTATTTTAATGATTTAATTACCAACTTATCACAATAATGGTTATGCCAGAATTCATCTTTCCTAGGTCTTCATCTTTTCTAAAACTATTATCCAAATCTAATACTTTTCTTGTAGTTTCATCAAAAACAGTCCAATTTTCACCTGGTATGTAGTCTTGAATTATTTTGGCGCCTTTTAACTGGTCTAGATAATTTCTAATTCCAGTCCTTAGGGCACCACCTTTGCCAGTAGAACCGTAGCCATGAATGATTTTAAATGCTTTTAAGCCTTGCTTTCTATACATTTCTAAATTATTCCTGACTAAAATCTCAGCTTGATAAACGGTAGGCATATATTTTTCTATATTTGCAATTTCCATAAGACACATCTCCTTAATGCTAGTATATATAATTTTAAGAAAAAGTCAAATTACAATTTGTCGGTTAGGCCATTGGGGACGGAGACGGAGGATTTTCGACCAATAGGGACGGAGGATTTTGGCTTTTTTTCGACCAATAGGGACGGAGGATTTTGGCTGAATGCACATTTAATGGACGTTTCCATTGTGCACACATTGTGCATTCAG
>JAFUGH010000030.1 GCA_017469465.1 Clostridia bacterium
AAAAGTCGCTTATAAGCGACTTTTTTTTATTGGCGGAGACAGAGGGATTCGAACCCTCGCGGCCCTTGCGAACCCTAACAGTTTAGCAAACTGTCCCCTTCGACCGGCTTGGGTATGTCTCCATAAAATTTATGCGGACTGGTTGTCCGCATATTTCTTTGGCGGAGAGGGTGGGATTCGAACCCACGGTACGCTCGCACGTACGCCAATTTTCAAGACTGGTGCCTTAAACCAACTCGACCACCTCTCCAGCAGGTTACTTTTATAATATAGCACTTGCTTTATTACTTGTCAAGATTATTTTTTATAATTTAATTTTAAAATTTTTTCAAAAAAAGAAGTCTAACTAGTAAGCTAGACTTCTATATTCTATTACATTATCCATAATATGTAACGTCATCATATTCAAGGGAAAAACACCCTTCCTCATCAATAATGCAGATACCATATTCATTCGGATGTTCAAAGGCTTCCTTTATAATTGGATAAAATAAATTAGTAATCTTTGATTCAAGATCTCTAACTCCTGTATCACTTTCCTCTAGTTCTTCGGCTATTTTCTCCAAGAAACGTATACTAATTTGTTGTTCTACGTTCAATACATTTGCTAAAAATCTCGTGTTTTCAACATACGGAGAATTTTTGCCATGGAATATAAGTTCAAGAATCTTATCCTTCTTCAACTTTTTAAGAACACCAATCATTTTAGCGGCACGTCCAACAAATTCTGGAATAAATCCAAATTCAATAAAATCCTTTGGAAGATAAGGTTCTTTTTCAATTTCCTCTTCTTTCATATCAGACACAAGGCTTTTAAATCCGAGACTATTTTTAATTAATCTCTTTCTTTTTATATCGTCCAATCCAACAAAAGCTCCCATCATAATTACTGTGAGTCTGCTGGTATCAAACTGAATTACTTTTTTGTTCGGTAAAGGCACATCAATAATATTAGGTTCCAATATTTTTAATAGCTCTTCTTGGACTGCTTTTCCGTTAATATCCCTTCCTCCATCTCTAGCAGCCTGTGTACACTTTTTATCAATTTCATCAATAAAAATAATTCCACGTTCTGCTAAAGGAAGATCACATTTAGCTTCTTCAAAAAGCCTAGCTAATATATTCTCGACTTTATTTCCAATATATCCTGCAGACGTTATAGAATCTGCACTATACTTTATAACTGGTATGTCAATATTCTTTCTTAAAGCATTATATATGCTAGTTTTACCAGACCCAGTAGGTCCTACTAGAAGCAAGTTTAATCTTCGAGGTGATTCGCCTTCTACCTCTTCTAAGAAATTTGCTTTTTGATTAAAATATACAACATGTGCCACCAATGAAATAGCATCTTCTTGGCCAATTACTTCCTCATTTAATTTATATTCTAATGCTCTAGGTGTTGTATCTAAACATTTATAATTTGCCATTAACATTTCAATTTCATCCTGAGCAAACACAGATGCAACCTCTTGTGCTGAAAGTACCTTAGAGTTCAAATTATTTTTTTCAGGTAATTTATTTCCTGTGGCAACTGCATCCTTTATTCCCTGTGTTAATATATGAGACCGATTTTTTTTAGAATTATTCATTGCACTTCCTCCTCCACATAATTATGTGTTGATCTATCAAAATATTTTTTGAAGATTATATCACTCAACTCTACAATAATCAACATTTTTCGTTCTAAATCCAATTGGCAAAATTATGTCAATTGGATCTTTAATTTTTCTTTTCTATCTTCTTTAATACATTCTTATAAAACTATTTTTATTTCAAATCAAGGAAACATTTATAACCATTATGCTTTGCGAGTTCAATTGCCTCCTCCTCTTCTTTGACAAGTGTATATTTCGATTTTCCATGTTCTATCGGTTTTGCATAAGTTGTTGTTGTATTATCTCTAGAATAAATTCCATTCAAAACAACACCATTATCTTCAAAATCTAACAACGCTACCGCAAAGCATAAATCACTTCCTGAATTTCTATATGCGTTATATCGAATAATGCCAACTTTTTGAACACACTTTTCAAGATTTTTTTCTAAATTTTCTGTTCTATTTTTTATTTTTAAAGTTTCACGTGAAACATCTTTGACTTCGTTAATATATCTATTAAATATTTCATTAAAGTCTTCACCTTTTCCAACTAATTCCATAAGCTTTTTATAATCATTTTTCAGTTTGTTAACTTTTAATAGATTTATTATTATCAAAACTAATAAAATTATTAAACTTGCTAATAATAAAAGGTTGAACCAACTAGAGCTTAGAATAGTATTAAAAATGTTCATAAAGATTCCTCCTTTTAAATTAATATGTTCCAAATTACAATTTGTCGGAAATATTCCTTATGGCGACGGAGGCATTGGGGGATGTCTTTCCCTCCATCCTTGTCGATTCCAATTTGTTTTGATGATCCGTAGCGGCGAACAGCGTTCGCCATTGTCTATGGAAACGTCCATGAAAGTCTAAACGATTCCGAAAGATAGTGGTCGAGAAGAAGATATATATGTTTTTAGCCGTTCATTTCGTGCTCGCGATTTGCAAGCAAATCGCCTCCCTACGCAAAAACGTTTTGAATCGTTAAAACCGATAGATGAAACGTTTTTGCTACTACACTCACTTTTAAAAAAATATATATCTTCTTCTCCAACATATTTTTGCCCC
>JAFUGH010000071.1 GCA_017469465.1 Clostridia bacterium
ACAATTGACTTGGATAATGGTAGTGAAGTAACAAGTTTAAGCTTAATGCCAGGAGAATTAGTATCAAAACCAGCAACACCAGTAAAAGCAGGATATGGATTTGAAGGATGGTATTATATCAATTCAGATGGAGTGGAAGAAAAATTCGATTTTACAGTTGCACCAACAAGTAGTGTAGACATTTATGCAAAGTATACTGGTGAAGCAGTGATGATGGCAAGAAATGATAGTAAATCATTTTGGCAAGAGGAATATAGAACGAAAATTACAAGTATACAATTTATCAAAGATGAGATACCAACTAATATTGAAATGTTAGATGATTTACAAGTTAGTGGCGCAGCTAGAATTGGGGCATATGTGGAAGATGATGGCGAAGGGGGATACGCTCTTACAATAGTGTCACCCAATACAATATATGCTTATACATCAGCTAGGTCATATTTTAGTGGATTATCTAATTTAAAGAATATTAATTTATTCAATTTTAATACTAGTAAAGTTACAAATATGCAAGCTATGTTTAATGGTTGTAACAGTTTAATAAGTTTAGATCTTAGTGGATTTGATACTAGTAAAAATACATCAATGCATACAATGTTTCAAAATTGTTTCAATTTAATAAATATAAATCTTAATCAATTTAATACAGAAAACTTACAAACGATGTACTACACTTTTAACAATTGCTATGTACTAGAAAATATTGATGTGAGTGGATTCAATACAAGTAACGTAACAAATATGCAGAATACTTTCTCTAATTGCAAATCTTTAACAACCTTAAATTTGAGCAGATTTGATACAAGTAATGTTACAGCAATGACCGATATGTTTAGAGGATGTACCGGATTAACGAATTTAAATTTGAGTAGCTTTGATACAAGCAAGGTAATAACAATGGATGGGATGTTTAATTGGTGTAGCAACTTAACTAGTATAGACTTAGAAAATTTTGATACGAGAAATGTCACAACAATGGCAAGCATGTTTAATTGGTGTAGCAACTTAACTAGTATAGACTTAGAAAATTTTGATACGAGAAATGTCACAACAATGGCAAGCATGTTTAATGGGTGTAGCAAATTAACTAGTTTAGACGTAGGAAGTTTTAATACAAGCAATGTAGTAAGTATGAATCAGATGTTTTACAATTGTAAAACTATAAAAAATTTGAATTTAGATAGTTTTAATACAAATAAAGTTACAAATGTATTATGGATGTTCAGGGGGTGTTCTAACTTAACAAGTTTAAAATTAAATAATTTTAATACAAGTAAAGTAACATCTATGGAATCTTTATTTTATGGATGTGAGAAATTACAGGAAATAGACGTAAGTGAGTTTGATACTAGAAACGTTACTTATATGGGAAACATGTTTTATGGTTGTAAAAGTCTAACAAGTCTTGATGTTAGCTCTTTTGATACGAGAAATGTAACTAACATGGAGAATATGTTTGGCAGTTGTATTAATTTAGTTAGTATAAATATTAGTGGTTTTAAGACTAGTCAAGTGACGGTTATGCGTGGAATGTTTTCTAATTGCTACAATTTGATGGAGATAGATGTAAGTAGTTTTGAAGTAGATAAAGTGACATATATGAATACAATGTTTTATAGTTGCTCAAACTTGAAAACTATTTATGTAGGTTCTGATTGGAGTACTGAAAACGTTGAGACAAGTGATAGTATGTTTAGTTTTTGTTATCAATTAACTGGTTCAGAAGGTACAGTATATAATGCTAATCATTCCGACAAAGAATACGCCCGCATTGACGGTGGAGAATCTGCACCGGGTTACTTTACTTTAAAAATAAATTGAAATTAAACAAGAGGGACGTCCGGGACCACTGAAAAAGTCACAATCGTAGTGGCGAACAGTGTTCGCCATAAAACAAAAATCAATATTACTAATTATTTTGCCAATGGGGACGGAGTTTTTGGCACAGCCATTAAAAAAAGGACAAAATATATCATAAGGAATTGATGATATGTTTTGTCCTTTATCTCATATAAATAATGAGTCCAACTTTTGGTTGCCTAAAAAGTATGTGATTGTGTTACCCTAAAAACAAGTGATTGAGTATTGAAATTTTTGACAATTTATATTATAATATGTTTGAGTTTATCGTAAAGCCTACATCCGTAGGCTTTTAGTAAGATTTGTTAAAGGAGGAAATAATATGTCAGGACATAGCAAATGGAATAATATTAAAAACAAGAAAGAAAAATCAGATGCACAAAGGGGAAAGATTTTTACAAAACTTGGTAGGGAAATCCTCGTTGCCGTAAAAGAAGGTGGCCCTGACCCTTCCTCTAATTCTAAGTTAAAAGATGTTATTGCAAAATGTAAAGCAAATAATATGCCAAATGATAATATCGAGAGAAGCATCAAAAAAGCTGCTGGAGATGGTAACTTAGCTAACTACGAAGATGTAGTTTATGAAGGATATGGACCAAACGGTGTAGCAATTATTATTGAGGCAATGACAGATAATAGAAATAGAACAGCTTCTGATGTAAGGCACATTTTAGATAAGTTTGGAGGAAATCTCGGAGCAACTGGTTGTGTTGGTTGGATGTTTGATAAAAAAGGTGTTATTGTAATTGAAAGAGCATCTTGTAAAATGGATGAAGAAGAATTGATGATGGAAGCCCTAGAGGGTGGTGCAGATAACTTTGAATCAGATGATGAATTTTATGAGATTACAAGTACACCAGAAGATTTTTCAAATGTAAGAGAATATTTAGAAGGAAAAGGTTTAGAATTTGTTGAAGCCGAAGTAAAAATGGTTCCACAAAATTACATGAGCCTTACAGAGGATGCAGCTAGGAAAATGGGATTAATTATTGAAAAGTTAGAGGAATTAGATGATGTACAAGATATATACCATAACTGGGACGAAGAAGAGTAATAGGAGGAATATAATTTGTTTTTAATTAACTTATCTGTTTTACCGATTTTTATTATTTGGGCTGGTATAGTAATTTTCCTAAACGTTCGTGGGTTCTTAAAAAAACAAAGTAAATATCATGCAATCAATTTAGCAATAAGTTTGTTTTTGTTAATTATTCATATGAGTTTAAGAGATACATTATCCAATTGGAATTTTAACATTATTTGCGATATGATTTTTTTAGCTGTTTCAATATCATTTTATTTATATGTGAATGATATTGAAACAAGAAGAAAAGTAATATCGGAAGTATTTGAAAATCGATACAAAAATAGGAGAAAAAAATGAGAGCACTTGTACAACGAGTTTTAGGATCAAACTTAAAAATTGATGGAAAAGAGTATTCAAAAATCGGAAAAGGGATAATTATATTCTTAGGAGTTACTCATGACGATACAAAACAAGATGCAATAGTTTTGGCAAATAAAATTGCGAAACTTCGTATTTTTGAAGATGAAAATGATAAAATGAATTTATGCGTTACAGATGTTGAAGGAGAACTTCACATTATTTCACAATTCACTTTATATGCAGATTGCCATCATGGAAATAGGCCTAGCTTTATCAATGCTGCTAAACCTGAAGTGGCAACAGCTCTTTATGAAACATTTATTGAAGAATGCAGAAAGCTTAATTTGAAATTTGCTACAGGAAAATTTGGTGCTGACATGAAAATTAATTACATCAATGATGGACCAATTTCGATTATGCTTGAATGCAAAGGGGGAAAAATATTGTGAGTAAAGAAAAGAAGATAAAAAAACATTGGGGGGATAGATATGATGGACGTAGAGTAAAATCTAGTGATCCGTTAAATGTAATTACTCCTTTTTTAATGAAAACAAGAAATGATTCTGAGGTGTTTTTTGATGCAGAAGTAGATGTTACTAAAATTGACGAAATTGTGAAAGAAAAAAGAAAACAAGGCATGAACATTGGCCTTTTGGATTATTTAGTAGCTAATCTTGTTAGGACAGTATCTCAGTATCCAAGGTTAAATCGCTTTGTTGCTGGAAAAAGATTGTTTTCAAGAGATGATTTAAGAATTTCTTTGGTTGTAAAAAAAGAAATGAAGATTGAGTCAGATGAAACCTCTATCAAATTTAAATTCGATAAAGATAACACAGTTAATGAAGTTAATAAGATTATTAGAGGGGAAATAGAAAAAAATAAAGGAGCTCAAGAAAAAACAAATGATACAGATAAAGTTGTTGGTATTTTGAATAAACTTCCAAGATTTTTATTATCCTTTGTTGTGTGGTGCTTAACAACCTTAGATTATTATGGACATATGCCAAAACTGATACATGAAGTAAGCCCAATGCATACCAGCATTTTTGTAACAAATTTTGGTTCGCTTGGTGCAGATCCAATTTATCACCATATTTATAATTGGGGAACAACTTCTATTTTCGTCGCATTTGGTAATAAAAAGGTTCAAAGAATGGTTAATAAAGAAGGAAAATTAATAACTAGAAAAGTAGTAAAGTTGAGATTTGTGGCAGATGAAAGAATTGCAGATGGATACTACTTAGCAAAGTCATTGCAATACTTCGTTTCATTATTTCAACATCCGGAGTTGGTAGAATTGAAACCTGAACAAGTTTTTGAAGATGATCAAATTTAAAAAAAAGGTGAGAAAAGGTACACTTACCATAAACACCAGTCCAGTGCTTTTTGGGAAGTGTACACTTTCTCACTCTTTTTCATTTCACTAAAACAAATAGATTCTTCCACGAACCCGAGGAAAATGCATAACTTCGTCAACAGAATTGGCACAATCTTGGCAAAAATAGAGATGCTCTAATCGACCTACCACAATAGAATGAACCCATACATTCCACATTTTTTCATGTTTAACTAAACTTTTACAATTCGCACATTCTTTTTCGAAGAAGACGTACTTTAATTTGATAGCATCATGTTCCCGTTGCTCTTTGGACTTTTTCATAGAAAAAAGACCTCCTCATAAAATGTGTTTCCGTAAATTATTCTATCATGTTTCATAAATTATGTCAAATGAAAGCTTGAGACGTCCAAATTTGACAAAATCAAACTCCCTCTAAATTAAAATTCGGTACATATTCTTCTTCTGAATCAGAAAGTTCTTGAATAAATCCGTTTTCAAAATCTTTTAACATGCTTACTACAAAGTTGTATTCTTGTTTACTTATTTTCCTATTTATTTCAGGAAAATTTTTAGCATGATGCGTAGGAAAATATTGTGCCATGATGCTGATATAACTGTCTTGTGGCAAACTCTCTTTAATCCAATTTAAAATTCTTTTTGTTTGTATAATTTGCCCAGGTAAAATTAGATGTCTAATAATCATTCCTTTTTGCATTATTCCATTTTGAAAAGATGCACTTCCAACTTGACGGTACATTTCTAAAATATTTCTTGAGGCAACTTCAAAATAATTTGGTGCTTTTGAATATTTTATAGAAATATTGTCGTCAAAATACTTTAGGTCAGGCAGATAGATATCAACATATCCATTTAACATTTTTATTGTTTCAACATTTTCGTAGGAATTTGTATTATACACAATTGGAAGATGAAGACCATTTTTCTTGGCAATGTCAATTGCCTGAATGATTTGTGGAACATAAGGAGTAGGAGATACCAAATTAATATTGTGTACGTTTTTATTTTGTAGTTCTAAAAAAATGTCTGTAAGTCTTTCGATAGATATTTCTTTTCCAAAATGATTTTCAGATATCTCGAAATTTTGGCAAAATTGACATCTTAAATTACAACCGGAAAAAAATACAGTACCTGAACCATTGGAGCCAGATATACATGGCTCTTCCCAACGATGAATGGAGGCAAGTGCCAGTTTAGGCATAATGCCACATTGACATGCACCTAAAAAATGATTTCTATTCACTTTACAATTATATGCGCATAATTGACATTCTTCTAACATTTTTTCACCTCACTGATTCTTGTCGTTGTTAATTGTAACACATCTAAAGAATTGGGACAAGCCTGTAGTTTGGTAAATTTGAATAGGCTTATCCAATTTTTTACAAAGATAACGCACTTGTTTAGATCACTGCTGATTAGAACTTGCTTTTTTTTATTACAAATGATATGCTAAAGCAAGAAAGAAGAGGAGGATATTATGGAATTAGTAGTTAGCAAATTAATAGACGAATTTAAATTAAAACCATTTCAAGTAGAAAATGCAGTAAAATTAATCGATGAAGGAAATACCATTCCATTCATTGCAAGATATAGAAAAGAAGCAACAGGAGAACTTTCAGATGAGCAGTTAAGAGATTTATTTGAAAGACTTACTTATCTTAGAAATTTAGAAAAAAGAAAAGAAGAAGTAGTTCGACTAATTGACGAGCAGGGAAAATTAACAGAGGAACTTCAACTTGCAATTGCAACAGCTTCTACAATGACAGAAGTTGAAGACTTATATAGACCATATAAGCAAAAGAAAAAAACAAGAGCAACAGTGGCTAAAGCAAAAGGCTTAGAACCATTAGCAATTATTATGTTTGAACAAAAAGAAAAAACACCATTAGAAGAGCTAGCTCAGAACTATATTGATGAAGAAAAAGGTGTTACGAGTATTGAAGAAGCAATTCAAGGTGCAAAAGATATTGTTGCAGAAATGATTTCAGATGTTGCTGAGTATAGGAAAGACATTAGAAAAATTATTTATGATGTGGGACTTATTGATACAAAAGCAGCAAAACCTGATGAAAAGTCTGTTTATGATATGTATTATGATTATAAAGAAGCGGTTAAAAAAATTCCAAGTCATAGAGTTCTTGCAATTAATAGAGGAGAAAAAGAGGAATTTTTGAAAGTTAAAATTGATGAAATAGATGAACCAATCATTCATTATTTGAATGGAAAAGTTTTAATCGAAAATGGAACTTATCAAGCAGAAATGGTAGAAACAATTGATGATTCATACAAAAGACTTATTAAACCATCAGTTGAAAATGAAGTTAGAAATGAATTAACGGATATGGCAGAAGAACAAGCGATTAAAGTGTTTGGACAAAATGCCAAGAAATTATTGCTTGGTGCACCACTAAAAAATTTAACTGTCATGGGCTTTGACCCAGCATATCGTACAGGTTGTAAAATAGCAGTAATCGATGATACCGGAAAATTACTTGCAACAACAACAGTATATCCAACGGAGCCTCAAAATGATGTCGATGGCGCTAGGAAAAAGTTATTAGAATTGATAAATCAATTTCACATAAACATGATAGCAATTGGAAACGGAACAGCTTCAAGAGAATCTGAAATGTTTGTTGCAGATATGATTAAAGAAGTAAAGCACGAGATACATTATGCAATTGTTAGTGAAGCAGGAGCATCAGTTTATTCGGCTTCAAAACTTGCAACTGAAGAGTATCCGGATATTAATGTTTCATTAAGAGGGGCAATTTCAATTGCAAGAAGGTTACAAGATCCATTGGCTGAACTTGTTAAGATAGATCCTAAGAGTATTGGTGTTGGTCAATATCAACATGATGTTAATCAAAAAAGACTAGAAGAAAGCTTAACAGGAGTTGTTGAAGATGCGGTTAACAGTGTTGGTGTGGATTTAAACACTGCAACACCATCACTTTTACGTTATGTTTCAGGTGTAAGCAAGACCGTTGCAAGTAACATTGTAAAATATAGAGACGAGCATGGAAAAATAAAAGAAAGAAAAGAATTGTTAAAGGTCTCTAAATTAGGACCTGCAGCATATACGCAATGTGCTGGTTTCTTAAGAATTACAGATGGGGAAAACCCATTGGACAACACGTCTGTACATCCAGAAAGTTATGAAGTTGCAGAAAAAATACTTTCAAGTATTGGGTTTACTACTAATGACTTAAAAGAGAAACTACCTGAAATTAAATCAAATCTTAATACGATACAGCCATCAAAGGTAGCTACTGAATTGCAAGTGGGAGAACCTACAGTAAGAGATATTATTAAAGAACTTCAAAAACCAGGTAGAGACCCTAGGGAAGATATGCCAAAGCCAGTACTAAGAAGCGATGTATTGAAATTTGAAGATTTAAGAGAAGATATGATATTAACAGGTACTGTCAGAAATGTAATTGACTTCGGTGCATTTGTTGACATTGGGGTAAAAAACGACGGATTAGTACATATTTCAGAGATGAGCGATAAGTATGTGAAAAATCCAATGGATGTTGTGTCAGTTGGGGATATTGTAAAAGTAAGAGTCATTAAAGTGGATATGGAAAAACATAAGGTTTCACTTTCAATGAAGGGAGTATAAGTCATGAATTATATAAATGAGCTTATTAAAGGAAACAAAACGATTGAAGAGTTAAAAAAAGAATATAGAGAAGCAATTTTAATTGCAATGAAGCAGTTTATAGATGACATGGAAAAACAGAAAAAAAATAGTAGTGTAGTTACATATTCAAAAGACGATTATGAAGCATTTCGCAAGAACAGTAGCATTTTGCAATATATGAATTATGAAGACATGATTGAGCTTCTAAAGATTGAAGAGGATTCTCATTTAGATTTTTCAAAAACTAGAGTAAATGAGAGATATTCTGCAATTTCAAATAAAATTTTAACTAGGAGATTGGCAAATGATTTATATGACGAAACTGTACAACTCTATGATAGTGATGATACCCAGACAAATAATGAAAAAAGAGCTGATATAGTATATCAGTATTTGCAAATGGTAGGCTATAATGGAGAGAGTGATGAACACATACCTGAGTTGGTAAGGGGAAATTTTAAATTATCTCAAACAAAAAGTAACAGTATAGAATATACAAAGACAATAATAGAAATAGAACTAAGAATGAAATATCTATTAAGATATTTAAGTTCTCAGTCGAATAGGCAGTTTACACTTTCAAAGGATAGTTTGCTATACTTGTTGAAAGGTAGGAGAATTAATGACATTGCTAGAGAAATGTATGGAAATACCAAGTCTTTTGAAAAAATTGTTCAAGAAAAATTATCCGAAAGAACACCTTTATATGCTGAAGTTGATGCCAAGAGAAGTCTTCATAGAGAACTGGATGTATATAATGACTGTCAAAGAATATGTGATGAACTAACTACAAATCCAGCTAAAGAGGTAAACGAGGACACATATCAGCGTCTTGCAGATTTGTGGCTTGATAGTAAAAGTAAAGTACATCCTACCATTAGAAGTGGTTTTCAGCAATATAAAGATATTGTTGGACTTAGATATGTTAGAGTCAAAGCTTATAAAGAAATGGAACAGCTTTCAGAAAAGTTACTCAACTCAAGAAGAATTAAAAACTTTTTTAAGTATTCTTTTGAAGAAAATGATGAATATGATTCATTGCTAAAAAAAATGGTTTTATTAGATGAAGTCCGAAAAGATAGAGAAAAACCTACTCCAGAATTTGCGCTACTAGATGCCACAGAAAAGGCAGCAAAAACCATTTGGGACTTTTCAGGAAAAGTTGCAGATGTGACACTAGCTGGAATTGATAAAACTATTGATGCTACTAAGAAGATGATTAAAACATATAGATTAAATAGACCAACCCAAAATGCAGTAATCTATATTGGAAAACATGTATTAGTTGAAAAGGTTGAATCTAAAAGCGATGATTGTAGTCAAAAACAAATGAAAAATGTAAAGAAAACTATATGCCCTACAAAAAAAGCTAATAAAGAGGATAGTGATTTTGGTGATAAATAAAGAATGCTTTAATTAACATAAAACTTGACAATGCTTTAAAGATTTGATAGACTATAGAAAAAGTTTTTTGCCACCATACGATTGTAAGGGAGGAATCACATGAATAACACTTTTCTTTCCTTAAATAGTAGTAGCCGGGAATATAACATGGTTTTAATCCTGAGAAGTATTAGAATAGGACTTAATCTTTCTTGTGAGCAAGTTTCAAAAAGAATATACTATGCGCAAACTACGATTAGCTTCTATGAAATCGGTAGAATCAAGGCTGATAGAAAGTTCATAATGAGGTATGCCAACTTTATGGCTGAGTATTTTGAATTTGAGCAAAAATTTTTCAACAAAACTCTTGAAAAAGCGGCAAGCTGTTATCATAATGATGGAAATCTTTCAATGTTGAATATTGTTTCAAAATTGATACACGACAACATGATACATAGTAATCAGTTACAGTATGATTATATAATGACAAGTAAAAATGAAAGCATCTCAGTGGAAAGAAAAATTTCATTTATACTTGGTTGCATTAGAAGAATACTAAACATTTCCTTAAAAGATGTGTCCAAAATAGTTTCTAATGCAAATCAGAGGGAGCTGGGTACTATAAACACTACTCAAAAATATGCGATTAAATATGCTAAATATATTTCGGAACAATTACTGTTACCTTATAACAATTTTGAGGGTTTCTATGATATTTTAAAAAAAGAAGCAACTATTATGAGTGAATCAAAAGACGATATGGCGAAAAATGGTATGATTGCACTTGCCAATGTGATATGCTTATTGAATTTATACACTTTTGACAAATAAAAAAGGCCTTTACTTCAATTAAGAGTAAAGGCTTTCTTCTATGACATTCCAAATCTCAGGAACATTAAATTTCGTCTCAGCAGAAAAGGCAAAGATTAAGTTTTGAGCAACATTTAGCTCATGCGCTATGTCATTAACATATGATTGTACCTTTGTTTTGGCAATTTTATCAGCTTTTGAAGTAATGACTATGTAATGTTTTCCAGTACTTTTTATATAGTCCATCATTAATTTATCATTTTCACTAGGTTTATGTCTAATGTCTACAAGTAAAATAATTAAATTAATATTTTGTCTCTTTTTTAGATATGTTTCAGTTGAATCACCAACTTTTTTCTGCTCTGCCTTGGACATTTGAGAGTAACCATAACCTGGCAAATCTACAAAATAAAACTTGTCATCCATGTTGTAAAAGTTAAGTTGCCTTGTTTTTCCTGGTGCACTACTAGTTCTAGCAAGTGATTTCCTATTAATCATAGCATTTACAAAAGAGGATTTACCGACATTTGATTTACCTGCAAGTACTATTTCAGGTAAGCCATTTTTAGGATATTGTGATTGATTCATAACGGATATTTCAAATCTTGGATTTTTTATTAACATATCAATTCTCCTTTGAATTACAATTTGTTTGGATGATTCGTAGCGGCGAACAGCGTTCGCCATTAGCTATGGAAACGTCCATGAAAGTCTAAACGATTCCGAAAGATAGTGGTCGAGAAGAAGATATATATGTTTTTAGCCGTTCGTTTCGTGCTCGCGATTTGCTAGCAAATCGCCTCCCTACGCAAAAACGTTTTGAATCGTTAAAACCGATAGATGAAACGTTTTTGCTACTACACTCACTTTTAAAAAAATATATATCTTCTTCTCCAGCATATTTCTGCCTAATTGTTTTATCCTTTAGGCA
>JAFUGH010000031.1 GCA_017469465.1 Clostridia bacterium
AATACTCCTTTGTTATTTGTAGCATAATCATAAAAAGCATAACACATATTTCGTAATGCTTCATAACCTGCTACACCAACAGCTGATTCAGTTGCTTTTTCTCCTAACTCTTTCCATCCATAAATCATAAGTTTTTCTTTTATTTCGTCAAGACTTGAAATATGATTATACAAAGATGGAGATTTAATATTTAGTTCTTCAGCAATTATTTTTAGAGATAAATTATTTAATCCTACTTCATTTGATAGCCTTGCAGAAGTTGTAATAATAAGCTCATCACTAATATTATTCTTTGACATTTGTGGCCTCCTTAACTAATTATATTCATATTATAACTAATCGCATTAGTTTGGTCAATAATTAAAAGAGAAATTATCAAATAATCTCTCTTAAAATTCATGTTAGCATCTTGATAAATTGTAATTTATTGTTCACTAATAAATGGCTCAACATATTTTTGTATAAATTGAACTCTGTCAAATACTAATGGCTTAAATGTTGCTGTAACTGATATAACTATATTCTTATCAGTATTAACATATATTACATTTCCACTATCTCCAATAGCAGAGTATATATTCTTTTTATCATCTATAATCCACCATAAATAACCATATTGCATAAATGCAAATTTTTCATCACATTTTATATAAGGTGTAGTCATTTGTTCTATCCATTTTGAAGAAACTATTTGTTTATTATTATATATTCCCTTATTAAGACTCATTTGTCCTATTTTAGATAAATCTTCTGCTGATAAACATAACCCAAATCCTGCTGTTACAATTCCTTTATTATCGCAAAACCAACCATTTTCTTTTGGTAATTTTGATGTTACAAAGTCTATATGTTCATCTTTATTTTTTACTACATACTCTTTTCTTGCTTTAATATTAAGTGGCTCAAAAAGATATTTATTTGCAAATTCTAATGTAGTAATATTACTTACTTTTGTTATTATTGTACTTAATACATGAATACCTAATGATAAATACTTAAACTCTCCAGTAATTCCATTTTTTCCACCTAATAAGTCAAGAATAGCATTTGTCCAATCTTCACTTGTACATACTTTAGTCCAAGGCTCTGACTTACATTTATAAGGTGCTGTCATTGTAAGTAGATTATATAAAGTAACATCTTGTATTGTTTTTTCACCTCTTTTTATAACATAATCGGGGAAAAAATCTAATACTTTTTGATTAACACTTTCTATCATACCTTTATCAATAGCAATTCCTATAAGAATAGATATAATACTTTTTGTTACTGAAGCAATATGAACATTATCTGTTGTTTTATAATTATTCCAATTATCATTATAAACAATTTTATTATTCTTAACTGCTACTATTTGACATATATTAGGTTGTTGTTCTTCTATAATTCTATGCAATTCTTCTTTATTCATAAAATTTAATCTCCCCTAGAAATTACTATTTATTCTTCAAACAAAACCTTTTGCATCCCATAAGGATTATTCAAAAAATCTTTATATATTCTATAAACTTCTGTATCTTCATATTTTATTTCTTTCATATTATTATTCATATCAATTATTTTACCATATTTGTAAGATAATAATATTGGCGAATGTGTTGCAATTATAAATTGTGATCCATTCTTTGCTAAATCATGTATATAGCAAAGTAAAGTCATTTGCCTTTGTGGAGATAAAGCTGCCTCTGGTTCATCTAAAATATATAGTCCTTTATCCCAAAATCTGTGCTCTACAAGTTTCAAAAATGATTCTCCATGTGAACAAGAGTGTAAATCTTCTCCTCCATAGGTTGTATAGACTAAATCACTATTATTGCTAATATCAGTTGCAACATTATAAAAAGACTCTGCTCTTAAAAAGAATTTTGTTTTAGGAACTCCAAACTTACTAATTGTTAAATGTTTATATAGTTCTGAATAGTCATCATAATTAGAAAATTGCATATTATTACTACCACCTTCAGGATTTAGTCCTAATGCAATAGCCATAGCCTCTATAAGTGTAGATTTTCCAACTCCATTTTCTCCATAAAATAGAGTAACAGAATTATCTATTTTTAGCTCATCAAAACTATTTAAACATTTTATATTAAAAGGATATTTACTATTATCTATATTATCTTTATTCAATTTTACTCTATTTACAAATAAATTTTCCATTTAACCTCACTTATATTTTAATTCAACTTGATAACAATATTACAATATTCTACACAAGTTATATGAATAATAGCCATATTAGTTTTGATATTAGATGAGCTCCAAAATGTGCTACCATAGAATATCCTATTCCATACTTTCTGTATAACCATCCAAAAGCTATACCAAATGCTCCATTCATAAAGAAACATCTAAATAATAATAAAGCATCAATATATCCAAATGCTTGAATAGTTGCAGGTATATGCCCTGCTGCAAATAATAAAACAGTAACTATATTAGATATTACAAATACTTTTGTAGGAATTTCTTTTTCTTTTCTATAAAATATTTTAGCTATAATCCAT
Source organism: Clostridia bacterium (assembly GCA_017469465.1). Classification (GTDB taxonomy): domain Bacteria; phylum Bacillota; class Clostridia; order TANB77; family UBA1234; genus UBA1234. The sequence continues at coordinate 2,508 of JAFUGH010000031.1, forward strand.
GAAAATAATGACATTAAAAATAATCTCATTAATATTTCTTCAAATACCCCGCCATATGTAAGTGCTGAAACAATATATTCAATAGTAGGTTTATTATCATAACTATGTAACACTGGATTAATAAAGCTTCCAAATACATATTTATCAACTATGCTTAACCCTAATCCTGCAAGAATTGAAATAATAATAACCCATATAATTGCTTTTTTATTTACTTCAAACTTTTTCCATAAACCTATCTTATTAGATAGTATTATTCCTATACCTGCAAATATAACAGCATATAAAGATATTTGTGCTACGGATAAACCAATAAATAATTCTTTTGAACTAACCTGCTTTATTGTTTCTTCCAATAAACTTGGATCAAATGATTGTAAAGCATATATTGTAGTAAAATATCCTCCTATAATACATATTAAAATCGTAAATGCAAAAAATTTCCAATTTTCTTTAATATATTTCATAAATTATCCTCCACTTTTATATGTAATCATTATATTTATTTGTTCCAAAAAAGTCAATTTTTTATTTTTTGGGAGTATAACACAAGATTTATATACATTCTATCTTACTATCAATAAGGATGAATACATTATAAAATAAAAATAGCAGATATCCCAACCTGCTATTTTTAACATTATATTTAATTGTAATTTCAAAATTTTCTGCTCAATAAATATTTTTTAATTTATGGCTGTACCGTTAACATATAATTTATATCCATTAAAATTTATGTTACTATATGAAGAATCTGCATTTTCAAGTGAAGTAATATAAGAATCTCCTGTCAAGGTTATACTAGAATTACTATCTAATGTAATTTTTATTGTTTTTGCTGTGTTATCTCCATTAATTGTTCCTGAATAACTACTTCCATTTTTTAATGATAAATCCAAAGTAGAAATATTATCAACTAAAATATCTCCATTAATTTTTTGATTTTTAGCATTTAATACTACTTCTCCACCATTCTTACCTGAAGTTCCCCATTTAGCTGCTCCTATTTTTAAGAATCCTCCATTAGTATCATTGTTTATTATTTCATTATTTTCTAATTCAATAACTGTACTTGTATTTGTTACAAAAATTATCTCACCTTTATTATTAACTATTTTTGAATCTTTTGCAGTAAATGATGATGTTCCTACGTCTGCATCTCCAGACATTGATTGGTATATGAAAATAGATTTATATGTTTCAGAGTTACCATTTAATTTTGTATTTGTCGCTTCCATAATAACATTATTTAAAATAACTGAATTTTTGCCTTCAACTACAACTCCTTCTGAAGCTGTTGAAGTAAGATTAGCATTATTTACTGTAATATCAGCAGTAGAGTATATAACTGGTGATCCAGTTCCATGTGATGTGTAATTTCCTCCATTTACTGTTAGAATTCCTCCACCTCTATCACTTCTAATTGGTGCTGATGAATTTCCATCCGTTTCCGCAGTTACATTATTTGCAGTTAAAGTTCCACCACCTGTTACCATTATTGCACCTGAATTATTGCTTGTAGTTTTAATATTTGTATCTGAAATGTTTATTATACCATTGGAATATGCAAATACTCCATTTGCATGGGCTCCATTTGTCGTAACAGTTCCACCATTTATATTTAATGTTCCTTCTTTTGCTAATACTGCCGCATTAGTTCCATAAAAATCAGAATTATCTCCATCTGAATCTCCTGATTTAGCGATTGTTGCATTAGTTAATGTTGATGTTCCTCCTGTTATTAATAGAGCATTTTCAGAAGCAGTTGTAGAAGAATAGCTTTCTCCACTATTGGTAATATCACTTGATATTTCAGTTGCTCCTATATGTGAAACATTGCTACTTTCATTATTTTCTCTAGGTTGTGGTCTATTTCCATCATTTTCTGTTCCACTTGGTTTTTCAGGTGGTGTTTGTCCATCAGGTCTTTCCATCATTTGCATTTGTCCTTCACTTGGCATTTGATTACTATTTTTATTAACTTTTTGATAAATCAAAAAGCCTGAGGCTGTTATTATTGCCCCAACTAATAATCCTATTATAAAAGCTAAAATTTTATCCTTCATTTTTCATTTCTCCCTCCTATACTTGTTTTTATTATTGTAAATTAGATATATTAAATAAAACTTAAAAATTATATTTTTCTTTATAATACTTATGAGCATATTCTGACTATTTTATCTTTTTTCCTACTACTGTATAAATAAACGTTGTTATTTTTTCAGCTTTTACTATCATAAATCCATTTCGTTCCATATCCTTTATTGTTTTTTCCATATATGATACATTACAATCTCCTGTATTACTAAAATGCCTATATATAAAGTCATCTATTTTAACACCTAGCATCTTAAATGGTCCTACTCCTGTGTCAGAAAGAATATATAAGCCTCCAGGTTTTAATACTCTCTTTGCCTCTTTCATAGCCTTATCTGTATCAGGATAATGATGAAAACTTTGTGAGCAAGTAACAATATTAAATGTATTATCTTCAAAAGGAATCTCATCAGATCTACCTTCAACAAATTTTGCATTTTTAATGTTTTTATTTTTTGCTTGTTTTATCATTTCCGGAGATAAATCTAGTCCTGTAAATTCTGCCTCGCGGTCTTTAGCTAACATATCTATTAGATATCCAGTACCACATCCTATATCTAATAATTTTTCATATTCTTTATTTTTTAAAAATTCAAAAATATTTTCACAGCTTATCTTACCGTATTTAGAATACAATATTGTATTTGTATCATCATATACTGGTGCTTGTTTATTAAACCATTCTTTTGATAATTCAACAAAATCTTTTGACATTATTACTCATTTCCTTTCAAGCTAGATACCATATCAATCTTCTTTATTTTTCTAGCAAGGAGTTGATTTACAAGATATACTACTATAAATGTTCCTATACTAGATGCAATAAATGTTATTGGTTTTATCATTGCATTAAAATCGTAAGTATCTCCTATTGCATTTACAAATATATAGTCTGTCATCCAATTCCCGATTGGCATCGCTATTAAAATTGCTACTATTCCTATCCAAATGTTTTGTTTTACAAATATGCTTTTTATCTGCTTATATTTATAACCTAAAACTTTCAAAGTTGCAAATTGATATTCTTTTTCTGAAAATGATAAAATCCCTAGATTATAAATTATTACAATTGCAAGAATAACTGATACAGTAATAAGTAGTGCTATTAGAGAATACATCATATTAAGCATACTATTCATCGATTCTTTTAAATTTCCTATTGTTTGTATAGTATTAACTCCTGATATTTCTTTTACATTACTTAAGTCTGTATTTGTATAAACACTATCTGCTTTATATTCTTCATCTAAAGTATTATAAAATTCTTTTGTGCATGTTATTTGTTGTGATTGTGGATCTCTGTTAAATCCTGTTATTTTTGTTTTATACCAATTATCTTGACCTATAACATGCCATTCTATAATATCATTTACTTTTAAGTTATATATTGATGCCATTTTTTCGGTTATATAAATTCCATCATCTTTCATATCAAAAGGCTTTCTATTATGGTCTGTTACTTGTAATAATCCTTTTGCATCGTTTATTGTTAAAGGTTTTACAATAACTTCATTATTTTGTTTAAATTCTACTCCTACTGTTTGGCTTGTAGAATCTCCATATTTTGAAATTATTTCAGCATACTGGCTATCTGTATAGTCTTGTGACAAACTTAATTTATAATCAAAATTATTAATTACATCAAATTCCCAGTCCGTATAGGATTTCATAGAATCTAACATTCCAAATGCTGTTATTACTAGCATTGTACAACCTGCAATTCCGAATAATGCCATTAATGTTCTACCTTTTGAACGTACAACATCCCTTATATTCCATTTTGTTGATAATGATAGTTTGTTAAATGCTTTCTTAGTTGTTATATTATTTTCTTTCACTTTTATTTTTGGTCTTTCAATTCTTAATGCCTCAGCTGCTGGTTCTTTTAGTATCTTTCTACAAGATAAATATGTAACAAGTGTAATAACTAAAACTATTCCTATTGTTACATAGTAAACAAGTGGTATTGTTGTTATTTCATAAACTGGGATTTCATAATATTCCATTTCCATTTTTAAGAAAAATTTTCCTATTATTTCATTTCCTAGTATTATTCCTAAAACACCTGCTATAATTGAAATAAATAAGCCATAGTTAACATACATCCTTGTTATTTTTCCTTTTCTTATTCCAAGTGCTTTAAGTGTTCCTATTTGTGTTCTTTCTTTTTTTACAAATCTATTCATTGTTGTAACAACTGATAATATTGCTATGAATACGAATAGCCCTGAAAATACTCCTGAATATGTATCTCCTTCTTCCGCTTCTCTTTTGAATCCATCATATGATAAGTTATCATCTCTTGTAGTAGCTGTTATAATTCCTTCTACATTATCCTTAATTTTATTTCTTGTTTCACTTATTTTTGATGTATCATCAACATCTATAATTGCATATGGAAATATATGTGGAAGATTTTGGGGAAATTCATTTATTGATAAATACACAAATCCATAATCTGTATGTGTTGGAAATATTGCAGTCTCGTCTTTTATAAAATAAACATGGTCTGGCACTTCTACTAAACCAACAACTTTTTCCTTAAAAGCACTTCCTTCAATAGAAAGTTCTAATTCATCTCCAACTTTAATTCCTATTTTTTGTGCTAAATAATAGTCAAGCCATACTCCTTCTTTTTCTTTTGAGAATTCTTCTCCTTCAAGAAGATACATTTTATTTATTTCATTAGTTTCTATAAAATTACATTCAAGTACTAAATCTGATATTGGATTTCCATTTAAAGGGCTAATAAATCTTTCGGAATCCATAACACTTGCATTTATCGTTAATAATCTTTCTGCATTTGAAACATTATCTGTATTTTTTATCTTTTCTAAGTCATCTTCGGTAAAATTTTTAGAAGTTAACCACAAGTCTTGTAAATTTTGTTTTTCATAATACACTCTACTACTTTCCCTCATGCCATCCATATATGCATGTACACCAGCAAATGCAAATACTGCTAAAAATACCATTATGAAAATAGTTATAAATTGTGATTTGTTTTTCCATATATCACGAAGTATTTTTTTATTTAACATTACCACTTAACCTCCTCTATTTTCTTTGGATTTTGGTTAGTGATAACACTTTCAATTTTACCATTCTTTACATTTATTACTGTATCTGCTATATCTGCTATTAAACTATTATGTGTAACTATAATAACTGTATTTGCTCCATCATTACCATCACATTGTTTTCTTAAAAGTTTTAATACTTCTACACCTGTTTTACTATCTAATGCTCCTGTTGGCTCATCACATAATAATAATTTAGGATTTTTGGCTATTGCTCTTGCTATACTTACTCTTTGTTGTTCTCCACCTGATAATTGATTTGGAAATTTTTTGCTATGATTCAAAAGTCCAACACCTTTTAATGCTTCTTCTGTACTTATAGGATTTTTCACAATATCTTTTACTATATCAACATTTTCCTTAACTGTTAGACTTGGAAGAATATTGTAAAATTGAAATATAAATCCAACATTTTCAGCTCTATAATCTGAAAGTTTATTTTCATTATATTTAGAAATATTTTCTCCATCTATAATTACACTTCCATTCGTAGGTGTATCCATTCCTCCTATTAAATTAAGCAATGTTGATTTTCCTGCACCTGATGGGCCAAGAATAACAATCATTTCTCCTTTATTTAAAGATAAGTCTATATCGTCTAGTGCCTTAAATTCGCTTTCTCCTATCTTATAGACTTTACTAACATTTTTTAACTCTACTATCTTTTCCATAATTCCTCCCCTAATCTATATTATATGAAATTCATTTCATGTTTCTACAATATTATAATCTCAAGTGTTTTAATTGTCAATAGAATATGAAGTATTTTTCATGTTTCTTGACTTATTTTTTAATTATGCTATAATATTTATAAATTTACGAATTGGAGGATAACATCTATGGCTGATAATGTAATAAGAGAACCTATTCAAAAACGTTCTATTGAGAAGAAAGAAAAAATAATTAAATATGGTTTTGAACTAATATGTGAAAAAGGATACTATAACACTAACACTGCAGAAATTGCAAAAGCTGCAGGAGTTTCGACTGGTATTGTTTATAGTTACTTTAATGATAAACATGATATTTTGCTAGAAGGTCTTAAACGATATGCTAATAATATATTTTACCCAAGCATTGATTTTATAAAAGATATGACCATTACACAAAACAATCTTAATGAAATTATTAGAAAAGTAATTACTCAATTTGTAAAAAATCATAAGCTATCCCAAACTGCACATGAAGAAATTACTGCAATGGCACATTCAGATAATGATGTAGCTTTATTTTTCCATGAAAATGAAATAGAAATAACTAATGTGATAGTTGAATTATTAAAAAAGAATGAATTTAACTATAAAGATTTAGTAGAAAGAGTTCATATAACTATTGGTCTAATTGATAACCTTTGTCATGAAATCGTATATCATAAACATAAAAATATAAATTATGATACTATGACAGATATTGTAATTAATGAAATTGTACATATATTAACAAAGCAAGACTAGTAAAATGAAGTGAACCCCAAAAAGTTCACTTCGTTTTTTGCTTCTTCTCTTTTATCAAAATTTAAAAAAGTAATTCTTTAATTTTATCTTCCATAGTTGATGGCTCTTCTATAGGAGAATAACGGGCAACAACCTCACCTTCACGATTAACAATAAACTTAGTGAAATTCCACTTTATATCTCCTTCTTTTTTGTATGAAGTACTAATTTTTTCAACTGCCTTCATAGTTGCCTTATTCTTTAACCCATTAATTATATCTTCCTTCTTGCCTTCTTTTAATACAGTAAATATAGGTTCTTCATTTTCTCCGTTAACTTCAATTTTCTTAAATTGGTCAAAAGATGTGTTATATTTTGCTGTACAAAATTCGTGTATTTCATCATCAGTACCTGGTGCTTGGTGTCCAAATTGATCACATGGGAAATCAAGTATTTCAAGGCCTTGTTCATGATACTTTTGATATAATTCTTCTAATCCTTTATATTGAGGAGTAAATCCGCATCCTGTTGCAGTATTTACAATTACTAAAACCTTTCCTTTGTAATTGCTTAATGGTATATCATTACCTTTTCTATCCTTAACAGTACAATCATATATAGACATTTTAAAACCTCCTTAATTAATTTCATTTTGGATTATATTGTATGAAACCTAATTTGTCAATACTCTATTATCTTCTCTTATACTGTTTTCAATATTTCTATTTTAGATTTTTTTCTTTATTTTTGCTCACATCTTCCACACCATTTACAACCATTACAACTATTCCTTCGCCTACAAGTTCTACATTTTGGCTGAATTTTTATATCTGTTTCTCTATATATTAAAGGATTTTGAAGTCCTGATTTTAAAGCCATCACTCTTTGATAGGCTTTAGGTATATTATATTTTTTATTATCTTTTATAAAAACATTTCCTGTACCACAAAAATCAAACTTTATATTATATTTAACACATTCATCATATATTTTTTTTACCCAATCATAATGTAATGGTCTATTTCCCTCATAATTTTCTCCATCAACTAATACAATTTCAAAGTTTCCTTTTTTTAAATATTTATCTAGTGTGATTTCAGAAATCATTGGAGCACACATAATTCCTTTATGTTTAAATGGTAAGTCTAATAAAATAGGTAATCGTTCCTCTGCTCGTTTTTGATTTTCTGTTGTAAAAACCATAATTACATTTTCTAATCCTTCTCCCCACCATTCAGGCAAATTATCAAATACTCTTTCTGCCCTTTTAGTTTGAAGCCAAAATGTAACATCAGAACGAGTTCGAATCATTTCCCATACTTCTTTTCTCCATTCATCTGCTTCTTCTAAAAAGAAATCACTTGTCATACAAACCCTTATCATAGCTCCACTTGGTATTTTATATTCTCCATTTCGGCTTTTCTTTAATGGCATATTAAAATTAGTTTTTACCTTATATATTTCACTTCCATCTTTATCTCTTTGTGAATCTAGATAATACATATAACAATTTGCACAGCCTTCACTGTATTTTTTACATCCATGCCAAGGATTCCATATATCATTCATTTTATAATCATTCCCTTACTTTAATGAATTTAATTCCTTGCTTAATTCATCCGTTAGACCTCTAGGTCCTCTAACCCACTTTATTCCATATTCATTTAACATTTCAAAAGTAAATTTATCTTTTGCATATCGTTTTAGTAGTTTAATTTTCATTACTTTTTCCATTGATACATTTTTATCACTATACCTATAAGGGATATCTACTTCTAACACCTCGCATTTATATAGGATTGCAGATATTGGTGCTGCCACATATATAAAAACAATATCTCCAGCCCATATATTATTAGATTGCTTCCAAATAATTGTATCTGTTTCATTAAAAGCATTTATAATGTCATAATATTTAGGATTAGCTGGTATTAGCCATTCTCCTTTTATATTTGAAATATCATAACTTAAGTCAACTAATTCCATTATTTTCTCATCTGATAAAGTATTGTCTAAAATAATGCTTATCCAATTCTTTTTACTTAAGTGGTATGAAGGGTAAACACCTTTTACTTTTAGTGCATTTGAAACATTATCATCTAATTTTAAATTTAAAATTTCAACTTCTCCAGTTTCTGTTTTAAGAATTTTACTTTTGTCAAGATTCATTACTATTCCAAACCATTTATTGCTTCTTGTGTTTCTAAAAACTCCATATCCAGGAAATTTATGCCATAAAAATTCTGGAGATACATTGTATTTTTCATTTATTAATTTTGTAATTCTGTTTGTTTGTTCAAAAATGAAATATTCTTTTTCAAAGCATTTAATAGCAATATCTTGTAATATATTTTTATATTCTTCTCTAACACGACCTACAAATTCTCCAATATTTCCTTCAATACGAAAATTTGTATATTCTTCATCTAATTCTATTTCTATTACTTTACCTATAACTTGTCCTTTATCATCTATAACAATATCTGCTCTAAATATATTATTCATAAATGTTTTAGAAAATCTATATTCATTATTAGTTTTTTTAAAACCATATTTTATTAATTTATTATTGTTTGGAATATGTTTCTTAAATACTTCACTTTCAAGGCTCATTTTACTTATTTCCCTCTTTTCTCCAAATTCTTTACTACTCGTACATAAAACAAATATTCATATTTATCTTTGCTTATTATACACTATATTAGTAAAAAATAAAAGATTATCCCTTAATGATAAAGGATAATCTTGTTATTCTTGTTTATCAATTTTTATTTACGTGGACAATTTTGTCATCTTTAATTATTTTTTGTTAATTTTGTTATTTATCAAAGCAGCTATTTTACTGAATTTTATACATTTCTCCCACAACAATTTTTATATTTTATAGTTTTAATAATTTTTCTATTTACTAACAAATTGTAATTTATTGTTCTAATACTTGTTTACAATACCAAAATCTTGTTAACATCTTGATAACTTGTAATTTATATATAAAATAAGGAAATGATTCTATATAAAACCATTTCCTTATAAACAATATTATTTAATTTCAATATGTTTTGCTTCTGGAAGTTCTTTTCTTTCTTCTTTTTTAGGAATACAAATTTTTAGTATACCGTTTTTAAATTCTGCATTTACATCTTCTTCTTTAATTTGTTCTCCTACATAAAAACTTCTTGAACAATGTCCGTAATATCTTTCCTTATGAACAAATTTGTCCTTTTCTTCATTTTCATCTTCTTTATTAACCTCAGCTGTTACTTCCAAATATCCATCTTTCAATGATAGGTTAATGTTTTCTTTTTCATATCCAGGAAGATCCATTTCAATAATGTATTTATCTTTTTTCTCTTTTATGTCTGTTTTCATTATTGCACTTTCTCTTCTAATTGGAAAGAAATCATCTCCTTCAAAGAAATCTCTGAACAAATCAAATTCGTTCCTTTTTCTCGGTATCATCATCATAAAAACCACTCCTTTTACAAAATAATTTTTTATGTGTTGATACTCTGTTTCAAGGGTATGCACATATATGTAATTCTCATTACATTTATATTGTATCACTAATTTTAGCAATGTCAAGTGTAGAGTGCTAATTTTTGTGAATTTTTTATGAATTTATATTTTGCATTTAATTGTTCTAACTTATTTATTGTAATTTGTCGTTCTAATACTTATTATCTAGTAATTCTAATCCATAACTTTTTACATTTCCATTTACCGAATCAATCATCCAATCTGCTATGCTCTTATTATCTTCTAATTTATCAAGGAAATTTGATGAAATAATTGTATGTTGTGTATTCTTTGTTTCTGCGTCTGTTCCATACTCCCATATATAAATTCCAACTTCATCAATGTTAGTTTGTAAATCTGTAACCATTTGTTTTAAATCTTTTTGAAATTTATCACCATATTCTTTAGTTTTACCCATTTTACCATCATCTATATATGCTTGATATTGTTGCAGTGTATCATCTCTTACAGAACAATCAAAAAGTATTTTTACAGTATTGCCTCGTTTATTGTGTAATGCTACTAAACTATCTAAAACTATATTATTTCCAGTTAATCTATCACTTATCTCTTGTGGACTTTTCCATAACTCTGTTGCTGACTTATGCCAATCATCATATAAAAGTAAAGAACTATCGACTGCTACTGTAATGTTATTTGCATTTGGAAAATAATTTATTACATCATCAGATAATAATGATGTTGCAAATCCTCCTGCACTAAATCCTGTTACAAGCAAAGTATCGACTTTATCAAAGTCTACATATTCTTGCACTTTTTTCATTAATAGAGAATAGTTATTATATCCATTATGA
>JAFUGH010000001.1 GCA_017469465.1 Clostridia bacterium
GGTTTTAACGATTCAAAACGTTTTTGCGTAGGGAGGCGATTTGCTTGCAAATCGCGAGCACGAAACGAACGGCTAAAAACATATATATCTTCTTCTCGACCACCAATTTTAAAAAGGTTTTAGTCAGACAAATTGTAATTTTTGAAAATATTTGGAAAGGAGTGCTTCATATGAAAATTGTTGCTTTCGTAGGACCTAGCGGTACAGGTAAAAGTCATAGAGCTCAAATGGTTGCACGTGAAAGGAACATTGACTATATTATTGATGATGCAATTTTAATTCATGACAATAAAGTAATTGCAGGTACTTCAGCAAAAAAGGCAGCTACTAGAATTGAATCTGTGAAAAGAGCACTTTTTTCTATGCCAGGACAAGTTGAAGAAATTCAAGAAGTCATCAAAAAAGAAAATCCAAAGAGTATATTAATTCTCGGAACCTCAGATGATATGGTTAATAAAATAGTAAATAATTTAGGACTTCCCAAAATTGAAGAAACAGTGTATATAGAAGATGTTTCAACTCCTGAGCAAATTGCACTTGCCAAAAGTACAAGAATGTCTGAAGGAAAACATGTTATACCCGTACCAACGTTTGAAATTAAAAAACAATTTTCTGGTTACTTATTGGATCCACTTCAAATTTTTAAATGGAAAGGAAGAGGAACAGCACCATATGTGACAGAAAAGTCAATCATAAGACCAACTTTTAGCTATTTGGGAAATTATATTATTTCTGATAATGTTATTAGAACAATTGCAGAAAAGGTAGCGATGAATACAACAGGAATATATAAAGTGCAAAGAGTAAAAGTTGATAGCTATAGTAATGGTATCATGATATACATTGATGTCATTTTAGAATATGGCTCAGAATTAAGATCTCTTATGAAAGAATACAAAGAGAAAGCAAAAAAAGAGATTGATAAATTGACAGCTATGAATGTGTTAGATATCCAAATTGTTGCAAAAGGATTGCATATTCCAGAATAAAAGTTCGAAGAAGGTATCTTGAAATTCGCACAATGGGGACGTCCATTAAATGTGCATTTTGCAAAAGTACAAAATTTGTAACACTATGCAAAGAATGCATATTTAATGGACGTCCCCATTGTGCGAATTTCAAGACACCTTCTTTTTATGCATAATAATATTGGAAAAATGTTATAATATTTCCGAAAGGAGAATGATATTAATGAAAGTAAGTGAGATAATGACCAAAAATATGGTGGTTGTGAATTCGGATGATACGATTTTAGATGCTGCAAAGCTAATGAAACAGCATAATATTGGCTGTATTCCAGTCATTGAAAATGGAGATAAAGTTTTAGGAGTAATTACAGATAGAGATATTGTTTTGAATATGGCTAAATATAATTCAGATCCAGCGAATACATGTGCAAAAGAAATTGCTTCTGATGTTGTTTATAAAGTAAAACCTGACGTTGATGTAAAGTATGCACTTGATTTAATGCAAAAGCAAAAAATTAGAAGATTAGTTGTAATTGAAAATGAATCTTTAGTAGGAATAGTTTCACTAGGAGATATTGCAGTACACACAAATAGAAACATTGAGGTAGGAGATACGCTTATTGAAATATCTAAACCTTCTAAAGTAGAAAATATCTGACTAAAAAATGGACTTGAGGATGTCCCCAAGTCCATTTTTCATAAAACGTATTTTCCATATTGCATTTGAAACCTGTTTGTGCGAGAATATACATATAAAATAAAAAGAAGGTGCATTATGGAAAATATAAATAAAAGAACATGGAAAATAATTCAAAGGATAGCTACATTTTTATTTACAGTATTTGTAATAGTATTTGTGATAAGATTCGCGGTATATTTTATGCCTTTCTTAATAGCAGGTATTATTGCCATTATCATTGAACCCATCATAAAATTTTGTATGAATAAATTAAAAATGAGCAGGCGAGTGAGTTCTATTATTATTGTATCTATCACAATAATTTTAATATGTTTAGCTGCATATTATGGCGGATCAATAGCAATAAAAGAAACCATAAAATTAACGAAAAATATTACACCTGCTATTTCAACAGTGATGGATACGACGAAACAACTTATCAATAATTTTAAACAGGAAAATAGTTCGATCTCTCCTGAGGTGATTTCGGCAATGGAGAGTTCCATCATGGAGTTCGTTGGAAATGTTGGATCATGGGTAGTAAATTGGGTCACTGGCTTAACAAAGTATATATTTTCTATTCCATACATGATTATCAATATTGTTATTACGATATTAGCGCTAATATTCTTTACGAAAGATAGAATTTATGTAATAGATTTAGCAGAACATCATTTGCCAAAAAAATGGGTAAAAAAGATAAGCCAAGTAACTTCTGAATTTTTTCATACATTAGGTCGGATATGTTAAGGTTTATTTAAAAATAATTGTGATTACTTTCGTGGAGTTATTTTTAGCTTTTAATATTTTTAATGTTATTGGTTATAAAATTGAATATCCATTTTTACTTGCAGTAATGATTGCAATTATAGATATTTTACCAATTTTAGGAGTAGGAACGGTGCTAAATCCTTGGGCAATATGGCAACTGGTATCGGGAAATTATGGCTTTGCAATTGCGCTATTTGTAACGTATATAATCATATTTGCAGTTCGTCAATTTATAGAACCGAGATTAGTCAGCAAGCAATTTGGAGTTCATCCAATAATAACACTATTTGCTATGTATGCAGGATTTAAGGTGGCAGGAGTATTTGGATTAATTCTAGGACCAATAGGACTTATGATTTTAAGATGTGTATTCGAACCACAACTAGAAAAAGGATTATTTAAAGATTTGTTTGATGAAAATTAGAAATTAATTATTTTTGTTTGGAGGATATACAAATACGTCATTAGGTGTTGTAATTCTTTTGATAGTATTAATTTTTATCATTGGAATTGGCCCATAGTAATCACCTAAAACAATTGTACCAGTTGCTTCGACCCATTCATTATTCTCAAATTCACTAGCATAGTCATATGAGCAAAAGAAACCAACGATGTTAGCTTGTGTTTCGTTGATGAGCATATCTCTTGCAATTACAAAATTAGTATTACTAAAGTCTTTACCACGAAAAATATATCCGGTTGTTGATATCTTTTTTCCTAGATATTTCGTAATGTTTTCATGAGAATCACGAAGTATTGAGGTAAAGTTACTGTTATTCATATTAATTATAGTATTGGAATTGATCAAAAAAATAATTAATAATAAAAAAATAAGAAAAATAGATATTAAAAGTATTTTTTTAATATCTATTTTTATATTAAAAAATTTCATGTAAAAACCCCTTTCAAATGAAATATTACATTAAATTATTATGCAAATAAGAATAGAATTATTAAAATAATGTTGTTACTTTTGAAATAATATAATAAAATACAATAAGAGGTGACTAACTATAAAAAGTCAATAGATAATTAAAAATTTTTTTAAAGAAAAAAAAAGACATGGCAAACAGACCTTTAAAAATACATTTTTTAAAAGTCTGAAAATAGTGTATGTAAAGCAATTAATCACTACATTTAA
>JAFUGH010000032.1 GCA_017469465.1 Clostridia bacterium
GCCTCCCTACGCAAAAACGTTTTGAATCGTTAAAACCGATAGATGAAACGTTTTTGCTACTACACTCACTTTTAAAAAAATATATATCTTCTTCTCCAGCATATTTCTGCCTAATTGTTTTATCCTTTAGGCACTTATTTGGTGGGAGAACAAGGCGTTACTTTCAAAGGAGGCTTGAGCGAGAGGGCGGATCAATCTATCGCCCCGAGACTCAAAATCCGACTGAGAAAGTCATGCCTTGTTCTCCTAGCAGTAAATTTCATAAATAGTGATTGACACAAATTATTTCGTCCTGTTAGCCACAATGGTGTAAAGTGTTTGCCATAAAAGAAAAATTTATTCAGACAAATTATAATTTATCGACCAATAAACATTTGTACCATCACTTTTCCATATACTGGTGAATCTACAACTCCTATTCCTGTTAAATTATATGCATTACTCAAAATATTTTCTCTATGACCTTGAGAATTCATCCAAGCTGTTACCGCACCTTTCAATGTGGAATTTCCAGCAATATTTTCACCAGCTGCTTTATACGTTATTCCAAATGATTTCATCATATCAAATGGGCTTCCATAAGTTGGTGAATTGTGTGAAAAGTAATTCTTGTTTACCAAATCTTGAGCCTTTATTTTTGCTACTTTTTGTAATTCTGCATCAAATTTTAAAGGCGATAAACCATATGCTGCTCTTTGCTCATTTATTAGTCTTAGTAATTCTTGTTCTTCAGCAGTAGCAGTATAATTAGTTGCCGAATTGTTATTCGAAACATTATTGGTTGTATTAGTCGTTGTTGTATTTTTTGACGTATTTGTAGTATTTGTGTTATTTGTTGAAGTAGCATTTTTAATATATTTTGTGCTAACTGCACCGATTAAATCATTTTCTGTTTGAATTACATACCAATCGCCAACTTTTGCAAAAACTCTGACATATTGATTCTTGTATACTAACCCAATTGATTTAAAATTAGTTCCAGGTCCTGTTCGAACATTTAATGCCGAAGCAGTTACGATACCTGTTGTAAAATCTACCTTTTCATAATATGTCATACCATAGATTACTCCATATGTGCAAAATAAGACTGTAATAACTAATAAACTAAGTAAAAATTTTTTCATAAAAAACCTCCCTTTTGAAATTCTTAAAGAAATTATTTCCAAAAGGGAGGGTTTTATTCATATTTTATTCAATTTCATCCGCATTCATTATTTGAGAATCACTAGGAATAGAAATGTTACTACTTTTAACGATTTTTCCGTCCAAATTTAGTGCAACGTTGATAGATTCTGTTCCCTCTACATATTCAAATTTTATCTCACTGCCATTTGTTTGAATCTTATTATTCTTTAACGATGTTGTTAATTTAATACTTCCATCATAATTATCCAAACTATTATCTACACTCTCTATATCTTTGATAAGATTTTTTATTTCGGAAAACTTCATTGTAATTGTATATGATTTTGTTGAACCTTTTTCTGTTATCTGAATATTTTCATCTTTTAATAAAGCTTTTATGATATTGGATATCGTTTTTAATGATTGATATGTATTAATATTTAAATCGTTTTCATCCAACTCAAATAATTGCTCGAGTGAAATCGTTTCTTCATTTTTTAATTCAAATGTTTGTTTTAAAGAATCATTTTCATATGCGATCCATTTTCCTTTTGCTCGTTCTTCTAAAGTGGAAGACTTTATATAAATTTTATCTTCACTTGCAATTATATTTAAAACAATGTTTGTAAATTTATTTTCTTTTAGCGTATTATACAATTCCCCTTTTCCAGTTAATTTTAAGTTCATATCAATTGCAATTGCTTTTTCTTTTACATTAGTATTCACTGTTCCAGATATATTTAAAGTTGAATTATCTGATTTATTATCCTTAGAAGTATATTCTATTTTTCCTTTAACATTTGTCTTCATTGCATATGTTTTAGATAATTGTGATTCTTCATTTAACAATTTCATATACTTTGGAATTGCATTCGTCAAATCATTTGTAAGTTCTTGGGTATCAATTATAATAACTGTTCTATTATCTGCATCCCATCCAACTTTTTTATTCATGCTTTCAGCAATGAATCTGACAGGTACTAAAGTTCTTCCCTCAATAATTACTGGTGCAGAATCAAGTTTTATCTCCATTTCTTCACCACTTAGTTGTTTTTTTGCGATAGTATTATCTATTTGAAGTTCAATTTGTAACCCATCTTTCTTAGCAACTACTGTTTTTGTCTCTCCATTCCATGAAATATTTTCATCAGTTACTCCTAAAGAATTAAAGATTTTTCTAAAAGGTACCATCGTTCTATTATTAATAATCTGAGGATTAACTATATTACCAGCACTATCTTTAAAATCAATATATTCACCATTTTGTTGTACTTTGATTTCACTATTCTGGTTTGGAGCAATTAACAATGTATCCTCTAAATTCTCTTCTAGTGCTGAAATTAGCATTGCATTGTCAGTTGCAAAAGCTAATGTAGTAAAACAAAAAATCATCATAATAGTAACTAAACTTACAATTATTTTCTTCATAATCATTCTCTCCTCCATTATTTATTAATTACAATTCTATATTCCACTTTTTCATGATACTCATTCGATAATATAAATTCAATTGTTAATTCAGAATCACTAGTATTGATTGTCAAATTCACCTTTGGATAATCATAACATAATTCCTCAAGTGTTACATCAAAATTAAAAATTTGTGTATTTAAAAGACTATAAACCCTATTCAGTGGACTATCGTATAAAACATTATCCAATTTTGTAAAATCAAAATACTTTAATTTCAAGAATTCACTAGAAATATTACCTGTTGTTAAAAAGCCGTTTGCATTTTTGAAAGAGTTTAATAAAGTATCAAATTCTTCCTTTAATGTTTTAAAAGTCTCCGTATTAATAGACTTTTCATCAATGTCACAAATGTTATTTAATAACTCGGAAATAGAATCGCTATTTTTTCCTTCACATTTTAAACCATCATACATAAATTTTAATTGTTCCTGTGCATACACTTTTTTTAATCCATCTGTTAAAGCTTTTGTAGTAAAGTAATCATCATAGTAATTATTTTCATATTGAATATCCGCCCATCCTTCAGTTGCAATCTCTTTCATCAATTCATTTGTTCCAGAGAATTTAACCCTTACGTTTTGATTAAGAACCTTTTCGTTCTTATTTTCAACAATATTCGCTGTAACAATTGCTGTATTGTTTTTAGTATTATCGTCTCCATCTATATAATTTCTTGTAATAGAAACATTCATATTAGAAGAGTTTTTTGTTAAAAATTGATATAAACTATTTGACTTATTATTTACTAAATTAAGGAAATAATCAAAATCTATAATAACTGCAGTTTTATTTGCAGCATCCCATCCAACCGTCTTACCTAAACTTTCAGCAATAAATCTAAGAGGGACTAAAGTTCTATCATTTTTTATCACAGGTGCAGAATCTAAGATTATATCACTGCTATTACCATTTTCTTTTTTAGAAGCAACATTATTTCCAATTTGTAATTCTATTTCTATGTTCTTCTTCTTAGCAATTATGGTCTTGCTTTCTCCATTCCACGTTATATCCTCGTTTGCCACTCCAAGTTCATTAAAAATTTTTCTAAAAGGTACCATTGTTCTATTATTAATAATTTGGGCAGTTGTATCATCAAAATCAATAATTGTACCATTAACTTGTACTTCAACTTCCGCGGCATACACAGAACTCATAATTAGTAAACTAACGATTGAAATAAAAAATAATAATATTTTTTTCATATTTATTCCTCCGTATTTTTAAAATGTTTTAAGCTCCTTTGAGCTAACATTTCATACTTTTGTTTTTTATCTCTAATTTTTGTTTCATAATTAAAAATTCCAAAATTTGCATTCATAGGTTGAAAATTTTTATTTTCGGTTGAAATATATTTTGCTAAACTTCCTATCATCGTTTCATCATTAAAGATTATCTTTTCACCTCCATTGAATTTTTGAATAGCATTTAATGCTGCCACCATTCCGGAAGAGATGGATTCAACATACCCTTCTACCCCAGATATTTGTCCAGCAAAATAAATGTCTGTATTTTTTAAATTATATGTAGCATCTAACAGTTTAGGAGAATCAATATATGTATTTCTATGCATCACTCCATATCTTACAAATTCAGCATTTTCTAAAGCTGGTATTAAGCTAAACACTCTTTTTTGTTCTCCGAATTTTAGATTTGTTTGAAATCCTACTAAATTATATAAAGTTCCTTCACTATTGTCTTGTCTTAGCTGGACAACCGCATAGTATTTCTTATCAAATCCAACTGGTTTTAACGGCCCATAAGTAAGTGTTTGCGAGCCTCTTCTTGCCATTTCCTCAATTGGCATACATCCTTCAAAAAGTCCTCCATTTTCAAAGCTATGTTTTTCAACAACTTCTGCATTTATCAGTTCATTGTAAAAAAGTTCATACTCTTCTTTCGTCATCGGACAATTGATATAGTCACTTTCTCCTTTTCCATATCTATCAGCGGTAAATGCTTTATCCATATTAATAGAACATTTTGTTACAATTGGTGCTGCCGCATCATAAAAAAATAGTTTTTCTGTATTTAGCAATTTTTGAATTGACAAGGATAATGCTTCAGAAGTTAGTGGGCCTGTAGCAATAATTGTAATTCCTTTTGGTATTTCTTTTACTTCCTCTTTAAGAATTTTTATGTTAGGATTATTTTCAATTTCATTTGTTACCATTTCTGAGAATTTTTCTCTATCCACTGCTAAGGCTTGTCCAGCAGGAATAGAAGTTGCATCAGCACATCTAATTAAAAGAGAATCTAATCTACGAAGCTCTTCTTTCAATAATCCACACGCGTTTGTAATTAAATTCGATTTAAAAGAATTACTACACACGATTTCAGCTAAATTCTTATTAGAATGTGCTGGCGAAAATTTTATTGGTTTCATTTCATATAACTTAACTTTAATACCTCGTTTTGCGATTTGATATGCAGCTTCACATCCTGCAAGCCCTCCACCAATAACATTGACATATTCATATTTATTTTCCATTTTCATAATACCTTCCTATCGTTGCCGTAATGGCGTACATTGTGCACCACCACAAATTATTCTTTATATAAAGATTTCAGTAGTTTAATTTCTTTTGCATATCCATCAACCTCATTAGGTGTTTCTAAGAAAAATGGAAGATTTCTTAAGGCAGGATGATTAATAATTCTTTTAAATGCTTCTACCCCTATACTTCCTTCTCCAATTTTCTCATGTCTATCTTTATGACTTTCAAAAGGATTTTTACTATCATTAATATGGATTGCCTTTAATCTATCTAGTCCAATCACTTCATCAAAATGCTTTAGTACACCATCTAAGTCATTTACAATATCATATCCAGCATCATAAACATGGCATGTATCTAAGCAAACACCCAACTTATGATTTAATTTTACTCCATCTATTATTTGTTTTATTTCTTCAAAACTTCTACCAATTTCACTTCCTTTTCCCGCCATAGTTTCCAGTAAAACTGTTGTTGAGTATTTTTCGTTTAATATCATATTTAGACCAAATATGATTAATTCTATTCCTTTTTCTACCCCTTGCCCAACATGACTTCCTGGATGAAAATTGTACATATTGCCTGGAACAAATTCCATTTTTTCTAAATCATCTTTCATTGTTTCAATTCCAAAGTTTCTTATTGCCTCCTCTGCACTACAAATATTAATTGTATATGGGGCATGAGCTAGTATTTTTGTGAATTCATGTTCTCTACTTAATTCTGCGAATTTATTGACATCATTGAAATCTACTTCCTTTGCTTTTCCTCCTCTTGGATTTCTTGTAAAAAATTGAAACGTATTTGCATTGATACTTATTGCTTCCTCTGCCATATGGGCATAACCTTTAGAAGCTGATAAGTGTGCACCAATATTTAACATCTTTTTTCCTCCCATCTTTGTCATCCTATAATAATTAGAATATCCCTAATTTGCTTCTTCTAAAGCACGGGCAAGTTGATCCCCACATGATGTTTCTTTATATCCACATTTTATTCCTCGTAATAATCTTGTTACCTCCTCTTTTGTTCTTCCTTCCACTAGGGCACTAATGGCTTTGAGGTTTCCATTACATCCATTTGTAAATTTTACATTTTTTACAATCCCATTTTCTATCTCAAAATCAATCTGAGTTGAGCATGTTCCGTAGGTTTTATATGTATATTTCATTTAAATTCCTCCCAATTTCAATTGTTACATTAATATTATTTTTTCTTTACAATAATGTTACACTTACGTTTATATTTTAATTAAAGAAAACTAATTCCGTAAATTCTTTTTGTATTATATCAGATTATTTTTCAAATTTGAACATTTTTTTATGTATTGCAATTAAAAATTAAATTGTATATTATATCTAATGTAAATATATAATAAGAAGGGACTAAAGATGAAAGAAAGAATTATAGCATTATCATTAGGTTTGTCTTTTACTTTTCCAGCAATATTCGATTCTTTTTCCTTACCATTATTTTTTAAGAATCATCTCCAAGTTAATAACTCTGATGGAAATAGTACTAAAGAACAAATCGTTGCTCCAATTGCAGATGATTTAATCAAAATATCTGAAGGTGAATATATTGAGATTTATGACGAAAGTTCTCTAGATAATGTAGTTGAAGCTGCAAAAACAAACATTACCAAAGCATTTATTCCTTTTGACTACAAAAATGAAATGCTTATCAATTTTAAAGCACAAAATATTACTCAAGAACCTAATGGATATTTATCAAAAATAAATATGGATGGTACTTTGAATTACGATTCAGTTCATGGAATTAGTACATTTAGAAGTAATAATTATCGTGAAAATGCCTTTTATGGCAAACTAAATGTCGCGGAAAAAAAATTAGAAAAAATTTGGACAAATACTATTGGGCAAACCGATTCTTGGACTGGTATAGGCTGGAATGGACAACCTTCTATCATTAGATGGGATGATGATGTAAAAAATCAAATGAATTTATACAACGAATTTAAATTGAAAGAAAATTTTACTGAAGTAATTGTGGGTGGATTGGATAGTACTGTTCATTTTTATGATTTAGAAACAGGTCTTCCTAGTAGACCAATCATTAAAGTTCCAAGTTCTATTAAAGGTAGTGTAACAATTGATCCAAGAGGCTATCCTTTACTTTATGTAGGTCAAGGAATTGATAAGGTTGGTGGAGTATCCGTTAAATTTGGATATCACATTTTTAGCTTAATTACAGGCGAAGAGCTTTTCTTTATTAATGGTAGAGATAAGTTTGCGTATCTTTCTTGGGGTGCTTTTGACGGTAATCCAGTCATTGATGCTAAGACTGATACAATGGTATTACCTGGTGAAAATGGTCTAGTATATGTTGTTAGGCTAAACACAAATTACGACAGAGAAAAAGGAATTGTTTCAGTCTCCCCTATTACCACAAAATATCGATATACAAAAAACGGTAAAGCAGGCGGAATTGAAAATGCTATGACAATTTACAAAAACTATGCTTTTTTTGCAAATAACAATGGTGTTGTGCAATGTTTAGAACTCGCATCTCTATCTCCTGTTTGGTCATTTAATATGGAAGATGATTGCGATGCAACCATTGGACTTGAAGAAGAAAATGATGAGATTTTCTTATACGTTGGCTGTGAAGTAGATAAACGTAAAACTGCTTCTCCTGCCGTTGTCAGAAAATTAAACGGTCGTACTGGTGAAGCAATTTGGGAATATTCGTGCTATTGTCAATATGATGCTGATGTAAACGGAGGTGTACTTTCTTCTCCACTCATAGGCAAAAATAGCATTTCCGATTTAGTGATATTTAATTTTTCAAAAGTTACTTCGCTATATAATGGCAAAATGGTGGCATTAAATAAAACGACTGGTGAGCTTGTTTGGGAAAAAGATTTAAAAAATTACTCTTGGAGTTCACCTGTAGCAGTTTATTCAGAATCAAATGATGCATATATCATTTTTGGAGACAGTGGAGGAATTATGCATTTAATTGATGCTAAAACAGGGAAAACTGTGTATCAGCTTCAAACTGGGGGTGGCAATATGGAAGGTTCTCCAGCTGTTTTTGATAATCACATTGTAATTGGTACTAGAGGAAAAAAAGTTTTTAGAATTGATATTAAATAACATAAAAATCCCCGTTAACTTTTTGATTAGTTAGCGGGGGTATTTTCATCAAAAAATCTTTCGACTAAGTAAATAGTAGATTCTATTGAAGTGATATCATTCTCTTTCATAGAAGAATCTTTTTTCAAAAAAACTAATATATTATTTTTTAACTTATAGATTGCTTCACTATTAAAATATATATAAGTCTGATCTGAAATTGATAACAAATTCGCATTTAATACATATAGTTTATTATATTCTAGCCTATTACGCTTAAGTTCATCTGAGATAGGGGCATATAAATACTCTATACATTTTTCCGTATCTCCAATAAAATACATTACTTCTTTTTTATCTAAGATTAAAACATCTATTCCTGTTTTCACATTAAAATGTAATAATAAATCTTCTAAGTCTTTCTCTATTTTCATCTATACTTTCCTTTCTATTGTATTGCTATTATTTATTATAACATTTTATTTAAAATTAGTCTAGTAAAACAGACTAATTAATTACAAGATAATACAAATTAGTCCTCCACTTCCCTCATTTATTATCTTTTCCAAAGTTTCTTGGAACTTACACTGTGCATCTTCCGGCATCTTATAAAGCTTATTTTGAAGACCTTCATTTACTAGCTCATGAAGTGATTTTCCAAAAATATTTGATTGCCAGATTTTCTTTGGATCATCTTCAAACTCTTTCATTAAGTAATTTACTAAATCTTCAGATTGCTTTTCACTGCCAACTATTGGTGATACCTCAGTCTCAATATCAGCACGTATTATATGGAGAGATGGTGCTCTTGCCTTTAATTTCACTCCAAATTTTGAACCTTGTTTTACGATTTCTGGTTCTTCGAGCGTTAAATCATCTATATCTGGATTTACAATTCCATAACCTTTTCTTTTTACTTCATTTAATGCTTGCTCTATTTTATCATACGATCTTTTATTCTTTGCCATTGATGTTACAATACCAAATAAATCGCCCTCTTCTTTTACATCAATTCCTGACATTTCACTTAGCACTTTGTAAAATAGATTATTATCCATCTCTAAATTGGTATTCACAACACCATTACTTAACAAAATTTCATCAATCTTAATTCCTTTTACAACATCATTTTTTAAACTTTCCACTAAATTTTTAGTTTGCCTCAAGTTCTGAACGTTTAATAAATTATTTTTTATTAGTTCAAAGATTTCTTTTTTCAACCAATGTGTGCTGTCTAGGGAATCAACCCACTTCGGAAATGACATATCAATTTCACTGATTGGAAATTCATATAATATTTTTTCTAAAATTCTATTCACATCATCCATTAATAAATTAGCACAATTTACTGGTAAAACAGGAATGTCATATTTTGTCTCTAGATTTTCACACATCTCTTTTGCTAATTCTCCATTCGGATCTACAGTGTTGAGGATTATAATAAATGGTTTCTTTTGTGCTTTTATATCTTTTATTACTCTCTCTTCTGCCTCTATATAATCTTCTCTTTCTATTCCTGTAACCGTTCCATCCGTAGTTACTACAATTCCTATTGTAGAATGTTCATCTATCACTTTTTTCGTTCCAATCTCAGCTGCTTCTTCAAAAGGAATTTCTTTTTCATACCAAGGTGTTTTTACCATTCTAGGCATATCACCTTCCATATGTCCAACACTATTTTTTATTAAATATCCGACGCAATCCACCATTCTTGTGTTGAACTTAACATTATCTACCATGATTTCAACTGCTTCATTTGGAATAAATTTAGGTTCCGTTGTCATGATAGTTCTTCCATTAGAGCTTTGTGGTAATTCATCATTTGCCCTCTGCTTTTTATATTCATCTTTTATATTAGGTAATACAGCAAGCTCCATAAAATTTTTGATAAAAGTCGACTTACCTGTTCTTACTGGACCAACAACTCCTATGTATATGTCTCCATTTGTTC
This sequence comes from Clostridia bacterium, assembly GCA_017469465.1. Classification (GTDB taxonomy): domain Bacteria; phylum Bacillota; class Clostridia; order TANB77; family UBA1234; genus UBA1234. The sequence goes on from JAFUGH010000032.1 coordinate 10,143, forward strand.
TAGCTAAAATATTTTGGTATATATTATAGTTCTCCATTTTCAATCTCCTCCTCACAAATTTGTGTTTGTACACATCACTTTAGTTAATCTATATGAGTTTGAATTTAATTTATTCCTAAAAAAAGAAAAAATGGAGAAACAAACAAGGACACCCTTAAATGTTAACTTGATGAATCAAATTAACATTTAAGGGTGTCCCTGTTTGTTCGGTTCCTATCTTCTTATGTTGCTCTAATTTTTTTCTTTAGCGGATTTTGCAAAATATTAATTTCTCTATCTGTTGTGTATGTTGTAATTGTTGTATCTTTTCCATCCACCATTGTTGCTGTACCTTGTGTCTCTTTTTCTGCTAATTTTTCTAAATTGGTAACTGGCTTTACTGCTTTATTAGCTTTTACTGCTAATTTATATACATTCATAGTATTCTTGCTAATTGTATTCCAATTAAATTCTCTCATAACTTTTTCTCTGGCATTTTTTGCCATCGTTCTACATAATCCATCATTATATAATGCTTCTAAAATTGAATCAGCAAGTGAGTTGGGATTTCCAGCATATGATTTCATTCCATCGATTCCATGAGAAATGATTTCATTAAGACCACCTGCATCTGATACAACTGTTGCTGCACCTGAAAGCATTCCTTCTAAAGCAACAATTCCAAATGGCTCATATAAACTTGGAAAAACTGCAATGTCCACAGCTTTATACATTTTCGTAATTTGAACATCATTTAGATAACCAGTGAAATAAACTTTATTTGAGATACCTAAATAATCTGCAAGTCCTTTTAATTCATCAAGACAAGGACCTCTACCTGCAATCACAAATTTTACATTTGGGTAATTTGCCAAAATTTTTGGCGCAGCATTTAATAAAACTTGAATTCCTTTTTCATTAACAATTCTACCTGCAAAGAAAATAATTTTTTCATTATCTGCTGCATAATTTCTTCTAAAATCCCAATCTCTTTGTTCTCCATCAAATTTATTAATATTAATTCCATTTGGAACAACAAAAATATTCTCCTCAGGTTTTCCAAAAAGATTTTTAATTTCATTTTTCATGAAATAGCTATTACAAATAACATGACTTGCTTCATAAGTAAGGAGCCATTCTACATCATTCACATAGCCTTGTGCTTTATTGTGTATTCCTTTATTTCTTCCACTCTCTGTGGCATGTATTGTTGCAACTAATGGCAAGTTATATGATTTTTTTAGAGTTCTAGCCGCATATGCAACAAGCCAATCATGAGCGTGAACAACATCAAACTTTCCATATTGTTTAATAACAGCTGCAGCTTTTTCAAGAATACAAAAATTTAATTGCATTACCCAATCAATTAAATTATTTGCATTTATTGGATAATTAGCAACTCTATGTACATAAACGTCACCATCTTTTTCAAACTCTTTCGTATCACCTTCTTGATATGTTATTACATGAACTTCATGACCTTGTTTAGCAAAATTATGAGATAAATCATGTACAACTCTAGCAATTCCTCCAACAATCCTCGGTGGATATTCCCAAGAAAGCATCATTATTTTCATAAATATTACTCCCCTCAAAATCTTTCATTTGTACTTCTAACTTTGTTTTTTCTACTATCATTTTATACAACTTCAAATTTAATGTAAAGCATATTAAAAAAATTTTTTAAATATTAAAAAATCTATTGAATTTCATTTCATTTTAATATAAGATATTTTAGTAGAAATGTTGCAAATGATAAAGTTGGGAGGTAATAGGTTTGAAACGCGTTTTCAAGTCGGAGTATTATGAATTACCAAATAAATACAATAAAACTATAGTAAAACTTTTAGTACAATCTCCTACTAGAATGTACGCTTACTGGGATGTTTCCGATGAAACTATTCAACAGTTTTCACAAGAGAGATATAATCGCAGTACCCCCTACTTAAAAATTGAGAACTTAACGTTAGGTTACTATTATGAAATAAAAGTAGATCCATTTGCAAATAATTATTATATTGAAGTTACTGATTCGGACTGTGATTATAAAGTTGAATTGCTTAGAAAAGAAAATGGCATTTCTCATTTAATTTCTTCATCTAACACAACACACATTCCTAGAAGTTCTCCATGTGATTATAATGAAGATATCATATTCAGAAATTGCATTTGTCTTTCGCTTACAGACAAATTTAAATTATACTCACTTAGAAGAAAGAATCTCAATAAATATACTGATTTATCATTTAGCGATTATGACGATACTGTTAGTTCAATGGATATTATAAAATAATAAAACCGCACAACAAGGGCAACCATTTTGTGCGGTTTTTCAAGATTCGGAGGTATTGATTATATATGCCAAAAGGTTATTTAAATATAGTATTACATGCACACTTGCCTTATGTTAGGCATCCTGAAACTGAAGATTATATTGAAGAAAGATGGCTTTTCGAAGCTATTTCTGAAACATACCTTCCTCTTTTAATGTATTATCAAAAATTAGTTGATGAAGGTGTTAAATTCAAAATTACGATGAATATTAGTTCTCCACTAATTACCATGCTTAAAGATCCTTTACTTCAACATAGATATACCGTATATTTATTAGAGCGTATTCGCCTTGCGGGTAAAGAAATAAGGAGAACAAAAGACAATAGAGAATTAAATGATTTAGCTAAAATGTATTTTTGGAATTTTAAAGAATTCTACATTTTATATAAAAGGAAGTATCATCGCGATTTAATAGAGGCATTTAAATATTTTCAAGATATTGGCGTTTTGGAAATTATTGCTTGCCCTGCCACTCATGGCTTTTTACCACTTTTGAATGTTAATCCATATGCAGTAAATGCTCAAATTGCAGTTGGGGTAGAAACCTATAAAAAAGCTTTTGGGAGACCCCCTAAAGGAATGTGGCTTTCTGAATGTGCATATGTTCCAGAAGTTGAGCAATATTTAATTAAGTATGGTATTAAATATGTATTTTTAGAAACTCACGGAATAGTCAACGCAAATCCCAAACCTTTATATGGTACTCTCGCCCCTATCATTTCTCCTAAAGGTGTGGTTGCTTTTGGTAGAGATAATGAAAGTTCAAAACAAGTTTGGAGTTCTATTTGTGGTTATCCTGGTGATCCTAACTACAGGGAGTTTTATAAAGATATAGGCTATGAATCTGATTGGGATTATATTAAAAGATATGTTTCTCGTAGTGGTCATAGAGTTGATACTGGAATTAAATATTATAAAATTACAGGAAAAACAAATGATAAACAACTATATAATAAAGATAAAGCTATGGAAGTGGCAGAGCTTCAAGCTGACCATTTTATTAATTCTAGAATTGAACAAATAAATTCTGTATGTGAAGAAATGCGAATACCACCAATCATTACATGCCCATATGATGCTGAACTATATGGTCATTGGTGGTATGAAGGGCCTTATTGGCTTTATGTTTTATTTAAAAAGATTTACTATAATCAAGATACTTTTGAACTGATTACTCCTTCTGAATATTTGGAAAAATATCCTAATATTCAAGAAGCTTGTCCTTCGATTTCAACATGGGGGGCTCATGGTTTTAATGAAGTTTGGTTAAACCCAGCAAATGATTATATATATAGACATTTACATCATGCTGCTGAAAGAATGCATTATTTAGCTGATACTTACCAAAAGCCATACCCACTTCAAGAACGCGCTTTAAAGCAATGTGCAAGAGAATTGCTCCTTGCACAAAGTAGTGATTGGCCATTTATTATTACTGCAAATACTATGGTTGACTATGCTCATAAAAGAGTAAAAGACCACATAGGAAGATTTAATGCTTTAGCAAATATGATTGACAAAAATGAAATAAATGAAGATTATTTAGCTGATGTTGAATATAAAGATTTAATATTTTCTGATATTAATTATAGGTTATATGATTAGATACTAAATAATCATATTTCTTGTTTAAAAAAACTATGGCGCATGCTGTATACTATCACAAATTCAATGTTGTAATAGTATACAGTATGCGCCTTTCATTTAGCTTGTTGCTAACTTTGATTCTCTATATGTCTTTCAAGCGTTTGGTAAGCTCTTTTCGTATTTTTCCATCCTTAATTTCTGAAACCATTTTGACAAGCAATTCTCTTTGTTGTGAAGATAATAATTTCATTATTGCTTCTAATTCACTTTGTTGAACAATGTTTAAACTATTTTTTTGCAAAAGATTAAATGCTTGTTTCGGTAACATATTATTAATTAATACTGCTATTTCAGAACCAATAGATGCTCTATCGTCTTGATTAATAAAGTAATCATCTTTTGCTTTCGTTCTAGTTTTATAATAACTATCAAACATTGCTTTTTCATATAATAAATCAATATAATATTTTTGTAATTCTTGCATATTCTTTGCATTGCTATTGATTTTATTTTGAACAATTAATAATTCCTGTGTATTCTTAGCTCTTTCACATATATATATTGCTTGTTCATTGTTAGTAATTGAAGTATTTACAAAATAATCTGTCAATAAAATTACTTTTCTTTCTTGCATTTTTTGATAATCTTTGTCTAATTCGACAATTGCCTCCAATATTTTCAAAAATCTTTTACCTGTTTTATCATTTGAAAGCATATCAGATAACTCATTTTGTATAATTTCTTTTTCATAAGACATATATTCGTTAATTTTTCGTACTAATTCATCTTGCATATTAAAATCAAATGAATTTTTAAAATTATTAAGTTCATTTATAATCTTTTTATTAATATCATTCAATTTAATAATTGTCGTTTTTTCCGTATCATCTAAAAGAATACTTTTTGATAAGTTAATCAAATTTGGTTCTTTAAACTCATTTTCTACACTCTCTAGGCGATTAATATTTGCATCTTCATTTTTTTCAAGTATCAAATTACTTACTTCTTGTTTTTGAGATAAATCACTATTTAGGGTAGAAGTTATTACTCTTTCTAGTGTTTTATCCTCTTTTTCCTCATTAGTTAGTGTATCAGCAAATGGATTTACAAGTTTAGGGTTTTTTGGAGTCTCTGAAACCTTATTATCATAAACTTGTATTATAATATTATCAGAAGAATTATCTGTAACCAATATTGATGAAGGTCTAAATTCTAAAAATCTCCATATTTCATTTTCATCATATATAATAGCGAAGTTTTTCTTTGGTGTGTATTGTGAACCTACTTGAACATTTTCTTTTGCATCTGCCCTTAACTTCTTTCCGTCTACAGTTTCAAATTTTATTACAACTGGAACTTTCTTTTCCTGATAAGTAAGATTAATAATATTGTTGATACTTCCAACTGTTAATTTAACTGGATCACTTGAAACAAATAACCATTTTCGATTTTTACCATCAACAATAATCTCATCACATTCTGGTACAAATTCTACACCTATATTTTCCTGAAATCTATTAGCTTCTTTAATTGTATTTCCATCTAAATCTTTATATCTAATTATTACCTCTGCTTTTGCAAGTTCATACGTCATTTTTATCATATTATCTTTAGGATTTTCCATTACCCTTATCGTATCAACTTCTTTAGAAATGTTTTCCCATTGTATTCCTCTTCTATCTGTGACGTATTGAATTAATTTAGGTGTATACTTGGTTCCAACCTGTAACTGAACTATTTCATCATCTTTTAATTTATTTCCATCTATATCTTGATAAACAATCGTAACATTACTATACACAGCTTCGTAAGTTAATTCAAATACATTTAATTTTTCACTAGCGCCTATAGGAACTTCTTTTACCAATAGTTCTTTTGGCTTACATTCTACAAATCTAAACATCATTGAATTATCATCAAAAATTTTTTCATCAATATTTGGTGAAAAGTTACTACCTAATTGTGCCTTTTCAACTTGAGTAGTTATTAATTCGCCTTTCCTATTTTTTATATTTAGCTCAACTTCTGTAAGCAAAGGAACGTAAGTAACTTCAACTACATTTTCTTGTCCACTATCTTTTATTTCAAGTTTTTCAACATTTGATGATTTATATTCCCAAACCTTTCCTTGTTCATCTTCAATAATGTTATCAATTTCAGGAGTGTAGATACTTCCAATTTGTGCTAATTGTTTTTTTGGAGACCTCAACCTATTTTTGAATTCATCTTGATATTTATAAATTACTGGTGCTTTTTCTTCCTCATAAGATAATAATATAACATTATTTCCTTCATTTTTATCAACTAATATTGTAGATTTACTATTTGGATTATACATCCATTTATTGTTTTTAACATCTTTTATAATTTCTTTGATACTTGGTGTATAGTTACTTCCAATTTGTGCTTCATATTCATCAGCTTGAGCGATTATATTTCCTAAATTATCTTGATATTTAACTGTTACTTTTGCAAGCATTGGAGCATACTTCAATAATACTATGTTATTTTCTGAATTTTCAGAAACAGTTATTGTAATATCCTCATTCTCAGTTTTATCATCAAATAACAATAATCCCTTTTCACGTTTCTTTCCATAAAACCAAATTTTTCCTTCATCATCTTTTAGTTCTTTTTCAACCGTTGGCGAATATGTTGTTCCAACTTGCAATTGCTTTTCTTCATCAGGGAAAATACTATTACCACTTGTATCTACAATTCTATTTTTTACTGAAACTAAATATTTGTCATACTTAACAATTATAGTGTTCTTTCCAGAGTCTTCATCCACGACAATTGTATCGTTAGCAGTTTTTGAAAGTTGCCAACCAAGTTTTGTTTTTGAATCTATGAAAGAATTCGGAAGTTCCGCCTTAAATTTGCTTCCAACTTGTGCTGAATATTTTTTAGGTTCAACAATTTCTTCATCATTGGAATTAAATATTTTTACCATAATTTCTGCTTTTCTTTCTTCATAGATTTCATTAACAATATTTTGTTCTTCATTTTCCAATACATTAATTCGTTTTCTATCAATTTTAACAAAATTCCATTTTTTAGATTCACTATCTACTAAAATATTTTCAGGAGTAAATTCGACAATGCTACCCACTTGAGTGCGCTTTTTCACTTCTTCCGTTATTACTTCTCCAGACTTGCTATAAAATCTTTCTATTATATTAGTATACACTGGTTCGTAAATAATATCTATTATATTTCCTGCTTCTTCAACTTTAATATAATCATCTGCGCCTTCTTTGTATCTCCATAATAAATTATTCTTACTAGTTACTTTTTCATCGTATGTTATTTCATATCTTCGACCAATTTGTACTTGATTTACTTTGTTATCTATAATTTCTTGTCCTTCTTCATTCAAGTATCTGACTTTAACATCTACTTTCAACGGATTATATATATTTACAATATCATTTTCGCCCTCTACAACTTTTCGAGAAGAAGATTTTGTTGAGTCGAACTCCCAACCAATTCCATTTGAATCAATAAAATGATCTAACTTTTTGATATCAATATCCTTTCCAATTTGTAAATCATATACAACATCATCTCTTAATGTATTACCATAGGAATCTTGATATTTAATACTTACCTTTGCAGTTGCTTCATCATATTGTAATAAAATAATATTTTCTTGCTCATTTTCTTTAACAATAATAGATATGTTTTTATCTCCTATAAATTTCCACATGCATTTTTCTTTATCATATATTTTTTCTTGTATATTTGGAATATAAACCCCACCTAATTTAACTTTTGCAATAACATCATCCATTATTGTCTTGTTTGTTTTTATATTAATGTGTTTTACAATAACAATTGCTTTTATTTCTCCATAAGTCAACTTAAATCTCGTTCCACTATTCTTTACAATTAGTTTTTTCGGTTCTGTAGATTCAAGCATTAGCTTTCCACCAGTTAAGTCCTCAATTACATCATACGCTTTAGGATTATAATCACTTCCTATTTGACCTTTCACAGTAACAGGCTCTTTTACTTTTTTACCATACTTATCAACAAATTCTAAAATTACATCGGCTAATTCTTTTTCATAAAATACTGAAATAATATTTTCTTCTATATTTTTCTTCACTACTAACTCTTCTAATTCTTCACTACTTACACGCCACTTTCTTCCGTCTTCAGATTCAAGTTTCTCGATTATTTCAGGCTTAAATATGGTTCCTACCTGCTTCACAAAAGATTTACTTGGTATCAATTCATTTCTTTCATCATCAAAGAAATTAACTGTAATAGTTCCCATTAATGGCTGATATTTTATGATAATATTATTTTCTAAATCATTTTCACTAACAACTAATTTAAGAGGGTCTTCCTTTTTAATCCACATTCTTCCAAAATTATCAATAATTTCATTCATAAAAACTGATGAAAATTCTTCTCCAATTTGACAAGACTTTTGAATTGGATTCAAAAGATTGTTTCCTGTTTCATTCACCATTTGAATTGACACATTAGCAAGTTTAGGCTCATAAATAATTTTAATAACATTATCTGATTCATTTTGGGAAGTAATAAAGTTTTGAGAAGCACCTTCTCTATATTGCCAAACTCGTAATTTTATATCATTTACTTCTTTCTCATAAGGTGCATCGTACGGCATTCCGACTTGAATATATTCAAGCTTATCATTTAAAATACTTATTCCATCTTCTGTTTGATACTTTACAATGACAGGTAATTTGTATTCTTCATAAGATACCTCAAGTACATTGTTCCCATCATTTTTTACCATGTATTGAATTGGATTTACGCCATTATATATCCAACCTTTCCCTTTTTCGTCAATAACTATTTTATCCAGCGATATATTTACAACTTTACCGATTGGATATTCTAATAATTGTTGTTTAGCAATTTCCTCTCTTGAAGGATTCAACAATTTGACACTAACAGTTTCTTTCTGAATATCATAAATTAATATTAAATTATTACTATAATCATCATCTTTTACCACAAACTTCTGAGGTCTTGAACTAATAAGTTGCCACTCATTACTGCTTTCATCTAAGTAATGTTTTTTGCTTGATAGGTCATATGTAGTTCCAGTCTGAACAGTTTCAATTACATCATCACAAATTTTTTTACCATCTCTATTCAGAAACGTTATATTTACTTTTGAATATTTTTCTTTATATTTAATTTCAATAATATTATATTCTGGAACCATGTTAATAACTGTTGAAGGAAATTGTGTCATACCGCAAACCCATTCTCTACCTTCTGAATCACTAATAATAGGGATTATTTCAGGTACATACGAAGTACCGGCATATAAATTATTCACTGTATTTTCCTTTAGTACTTCACCTGAAGAATTAACATATCTAACAGTAGCATAAGTAGTTCCAGGCACAGTTGAATTCGAGCTTTCTTCCATTGAATTAAATTTATTAAATGAATTTAAGGAACTGTAATCTACACCATAATTTGTTCCATTATACATAGAAACTTCATTTTTCTCAAATGCTGGAAAATAAAAATCAACTTCAATGCTTGGAACCGGTAACATATCTGTGCCCAAGTATTCCATATCTTCATATATATATCCCAAAAGATCAGGTATATTGGAATAATCAATTAGTGTTTCTCTTCTAATAATTGCTGCTTTACTATTTACATTAAAATCTGCTACTGATTGTTTCCTCACCTGTTTACCATTTTGGTCCGTATATTCAAGTTTATTACCTACTCTTGTTAAATCAGACAAAATGTTTTCAGGGAGTTTATATTTATATCTTGTTCCAATATTGTCTTCAATAGATATATATAATTTTTCTTCAAATTCTTTTTGATCAGTTGTTGCCTTAAATCTATATTTTAATACTTCAATTTCATCTGAAGGATTATTCATACAATCTCGAATAATACTCATTGAAGGATTAAGTAGTTCTTGATTTAATTTATTTAGTATTTCTATTAAATACTCATTACTGATCGTTTTTCCTGTTTCTCTTTCAAATTGTATTTGTAAATTTCTTAATAGAGTGTCATACTTTTTAGAATTCTTTTCGCAATACTCTCTATACGTTTTTACCTCTCCAAAATCTTTCGTTGCTATATAAATAGAGACTTCATCTTTTTTACCTTTAGAGGCACTTGTCCAATAACACGAAATCATATTTAATGGAAAATCTGCCACTTTTGGAAGATTTTCTAATTTAATATATGGATCATTATTAATCATACCAGCCAGTACATTAGCACCTAATCGTTTGATATTTGTTTGACGATAGGCAAGCTCAATTCTATTTGTCCTTCTATTAATATATTTTATTTTATACTCTGTTATATTCTCAGCATAAGAATCAGGATTATCATACATTTTTATCTTTGGATTTTCATCCGAAATCGTCATTTCGTCAATGATATGTTCTGCCAATAGTAACGACATAATGCTTTTAACTTTATTTTCGTGAACCCTACCATTTTCAACAAATGCTTCATAGTATTCTTTTGTAATATTATTACGTTCCTGAGCCACTAAACCTTCATATGTTTGATAACCATACTGCATTTTAGTTGTTTCTGAAGGAGAATAAATTAAAATCTCAACATTAAGCGCAATAGTTGTAGCTATAATGCATATAGAATCACTAAATTTATAATCAACAACTGGGAAAACAGTTCCAATTGATGTATTTGTAGTAGAAAAATTAATGTCTCCTGATACAATAAGATTTTGAATATAATATTTATTATAATTGATTAGCATTCTTGAAATCTCCGCAGTAGGTTCTGTATATCTTCTAACAATAATATATTTTTCTGCTTCACTTTCAAGTGCTATTTGATTTTCTATTAGGGCAAAATCGATTTGATTTAATTGATTTGAAACTCTTTCGACGTCAAAGCCAAAACTTGCAAGTTTATTCTTTAGTACCTTTTCAATAATTTTCATCCTTTTCACCTCATATTACTTTTATTATACATTATTACAAGTTTTTTTCAATAGATTTTGTTGCTTTTTTAGCAGTTAAAGAATAGTATATTTTGAATAATTTTATTAAAATGTATAAAAATAATTTTGAGGTGAATTATGAAAGCAAGATCTATCATTTTAAAATCAAACACTAATAATTTTGTAAAACAGTTAGTTGACGAACTATTAACATATCCCAGCATACGCTTTTTTAATAAAAAAATAAATGGTGAAAACACGATAGTGATAAAATGTTTCAATTATTATGACATTAAAAAAGAAGAAAATGAAAAAAATTTTTATGGAAATTATATATATTTATATACATGTCTTTCGCTGATTCTTACAGACTTAATAATAATTAATTACGAAAATATTTTTATCAAGAGGATTTTACATTATAACTATTTTTATTTCGAAAAATCAAAGCTAAAGAAAATTTCAAACATTATTACTTTAATTTTAAATCCAAATTCACCACTTGAAAACAGCCATGAACTATTGCTTTTCAGGAAGCAAGTTATTTTAGCATCGTTATTAAAAAATTTTCACAAGACAAATTACATGCACATCGATGGTTTTATTAATTTTGGCTTGACTTCATACTATGAATTCTTAGAAGAGATCGTTTTCAATATTGTGCAACTTTCCATATCAAATTTTATTTCTATTGAGAAGCTCAATTTTGTAATTAAAAATATGTTTGATTATTAATTGACTTTTTTCATTTGTTATAAGATAATTAAAATAAGTATGAGGTTTATTATTTTATATACAAAGGAGGAATTTTACGGTGTACTTGTTTGGAAAAATTGCTGTGACTCCACAGCTACCAGAAAGAATTACAGATCTTTCAAAATTGGCAAATAATTTATGGTGGTCTTGGAATTCGTACGCATTAAGATTATATGACTATATTGATTCAAAACTCTTTGAAAAAGTAAATAAAAATCCGGTTAAATTTCTTTCAGAAATTAATCAACAAAGATTGGTTGAAGTTTCGAATGATCAAGATTTCTTGAAAGAATATGACCTTGTAATAGAAAATTTTAATGGATATTTAAACAATACAAACACTTATTTTGCAAAGAAATATCCTGAGAACAAAAATGATGTAATTGCATATTTTTCAGCAGAATATGGATTAGATGAAATACTTCCAATTTATGCAGGTGGTCTTGGAATTTTATCTGGTGATCATTGCAAATCTGCAAGTGATTTAGGTATTCCATTTGTTCCTGTTGGCTTACTATATAAGCAAGGTTATTTTAATCAATTAATAAACAAAGATGGTAGTGAAATGTTTGACTACTCACCCGCTAACATCTCAAGTTTACCTATTCTTCCAGTGAAAGATGAAAATGGAAATGACTTAATCATTCCTCTTCAATTTCCTGGTAGAATCATCTATCTAAAAATATGGAAAATCAATATTGGAAGAGTTAGTTTATACCTAATGGATAGTGACATAGATTTAAATAGTGATTTAGATAAAGGGTTAACCTTAAAATTATACGGTGGAAATCAAGAGATGAGAATCGCTCAAGAAATCGTACTAGGTATTGGTGGTATGAAGTTATTAGAAGCATTAAAAATTAAGCCAACAATCTATCACATGAATGAAGGACATTCATCTTTCGTAATTTTAGAATTAATTAAAAACTTTATGAAAGAAAAAAATGTTTCTTTCGAGGTGGCAAAAAAATTAGCTTCTACTTGTACAATTTTTACAACACATACTCCTGTTCCAGCAGGAAATGACATATTCCCTATTGAATTAATGGATAAGTATTTTTCTTCTTACTGCAATGAGCTTGGAATTGCTAGAAATGACTTTTTAAACATGGGCGCTAAATACGAAAATTCAAATCAAGGCTTTAATATGGCTGTACTTGCACTAAAAATTGCCGGTAAGAAAAATGGTGTTAGTAAACTTCATGGAGGAGTATCAAAAAAACTATTCTCTGAATTATGGCCAAATATTCAAACAGAAGAAATTCCAATTACATACGTTACTAATGGTGTACATACATGCACTTGGCTTGCTCCAGCACTAAAAGAATTATACAACACATATATGCGTCCATTTTGGCAAGAGATTACACAAGATAGAGAAGTTTGGAACGACATAGACAATATTCCGGATGAAAAATTATGGGATGTTCACATGATTCAAAAACAAAAATTAGTTAATTTGGTTCGAAAGAATATTCGTGAGCAAAAAATCAGGAATGGTGCTTCTCTAGAAGAAATCAACGAAGTAGATAAACTATTAGATCCAAATGCTTTAACTATTGGATTTGCAAGAAGATTTGCAACTTATAAAAGGGCTGATTTAATTTTTAGAGATATTGAAAGAATTACAAATATTTTAAATAATCCAAATAAACCAGTACAAATTATATTTGCAGGAAAGCCACATCCAGCAGATATTCAAGGGCAAGAGTTAGTTAAAAGAATTTATGAGATTTCTAACATGCCACAATTTAAAGGAAAGGTCATTATTCTAGAAAATTATAATATGTATATCTCTAGATACCTAGTTAGTGGTGTAGACATATGGCTTAACAATCCTAGAAGACCTTTAGAAGCAAGTGGTACAAGTGGTGAAAAAGCAGGTCTTAATGGTGTCATTAATTTAAGCATTTTAGACGGATGGTGGTACGAAGGCTATGACGGACAAAATGGTTGGGCAATTGGTGATGAAACAGAATACACAAATTATGAAATTCAAGATAACGCTGATTCACAAAGTATTTACAATATTTTAGAAAATGAAATTATTCCTTTATATTATGAAAAAGCTGATATGACAAAAAATAAAAAATGGATTACTCTAATGAAAAACTCTATTAAGAGTGTGGGTGGTGTATATAATACTGGAAGAATGCTTTGTGACTATTTAGATAAATTATATATTCCACAAATTAATTTAACAAAATCAGAAAAATATTCAAATGATAATTTAGTACAATTTTTAAATTGGGAACAAAAAGTTCGTAGTAGTTGGAATAATATTTCTATTGAATCAATGAATAATTTGGCTGAAATTTCAACTAATGCAGGAGATATCGTAGAACTTAAATGTGTCGCTAATTTAGGTAGCATTTCTCCAGAAGATGTTTCTGTTGAAATATTTTATGGTAAATTCGATGATACTAATAAATTGGTAGATAGTAATTATTTGAAGATGGAGCAAACCAATAAAATAGATGATAATAGATACGAATATTCTGCTAAAATTAGCATGAATAATGGTGGAAATTATGGTTATACTTTTAGGATTATGCCAACAAATCCTTTACTAATTAATCAGCAAGATATGGGACTTTGTAAATGGTTAATAAGTGAGTAATATGCTTTGAGAATATAGAGTACGCTGTGTTTCTCTACAATGTATCCACAAAAATAGTAGAACACAGCGTACTTCATAATTATTTTTAGTAATTCATTTTTTTATAGAGGTGAATAGAATGAGGAAAACTAAAATTGTATGCACTCTTGGTCCTGCAGTAGATGATTATAAAATTTTAACAAAACTGTTTTCAGCTGGAATGAATGTTGCAAGATTCAACTTTTCTCATGGAGATTATGAACAACAATCTAAAAGAATTGAAATGTTTAAAGCTGTCCGTGAAGAACTGAACCTGCCAGTACCCATGATGCTTGATACAAAAGGGCCAGAAATAAGAATTGGTACTTTCGAAAATGATGGAGTTATTTTAAGTGATGGTTCCATATTTACACTAACTCAAGAACCTTGTGTTGGAACATTTTCAAAAGTATTTGTTAACTACCCTACCCTTTATGATGAAGTTACAGTCGGCACTAAAATATTAATTAATGATGGAATTATAGAATTAAAAGTAAAAGAAATTTCAAATAAGGATGTCATATGTGAAGTAATCCATGGTGGAAAATTAACTAATAGGAAAAGCGTAAATATTCCTGGATTATCACTTAATTTACCCGTATTAACAGAGAAAGATAAAAGTGATATTATATTTGGAATTGAAAATGGATTTGATATAATTGCTGCTTCTTTTGTAAGAAAACCTGAAGATATTTTAGCAATCAAAGAAGTATTAGAAGAACACCATGCTCCTTATATAAAAATTATTGCTAAGATTGAAAATCAAGAAGGCGTAGATAACTTTGATAGGATTCTTGAAGTAGCTGACGGAATTATGGTGGCACGTGGTGATTTAGGTGTTGAAATACCTATGGATAAGGTTCCTTTACTACAAAAGGAATTTGTTAAGAAATGTAAAAGAATTGGAAAAGATGTCATTATCGCAACACAAATGCTTGAGTCTATGGTATATAATCCAAGACCAACTCGTGCAGAAGTAAATGATGTCGCAAATGCAATCTTTGATGGTGCCTCAAGCATCATGCTTTCAGGTGAAGTTGCTGCTGGTAATTTTCCTATTGAAAGTGTAAAAACAATGGCGCAAATTGCTGAAACAATTGAAAGTGGAATTAATTATTGGCAAAATTTTTCTAAAAAGCCAATTGATTATTTAATGAATAATCGTTACAACTTGTTAGTTGGACATGCTCTTTGTGAAGTAGCAATGGAATCAAATGCAAAAGCAATATTTGCATTGTCTTCAGGAGGTCACACATTAAGTGCAATATCAAGTTTTAGACCTGGCTGTCCTGTGTATTTAATTACACCTAATGAAATAACAGCAAAACAACTTAGCTTAACCTGGGGAGTATACCCTATACTTGTAAGAAAATCTGAAACATCTTCAGAAATGATTCGTGAAGGCATAGAAATTGCGAAAGGTTGTAATTATATTTTGGAAGGTGATACAATCATAATTGGTGAAAGTGATACTTATAGCCAAACTAATCTGCTTGGCGTTTCAGCTAGCAAAAATATTGGTGGAATCTATACTGTATAATTCTCATAAAAAGTGGACGTCCATTAATTGTACATTTTAATAAGATGCACAACTAATGGACGTCCGCTTATACTCTCTATTTTTCTAATTAATTTTTAACTGTATCTTGTCCTCTTTCATTCATTACCTTAATTGAAGAAGCATCTATGTAGTAGTATTCACCTAAATCATCAAAGCCTCTTTTAAAAGTGCCAACAATTTTTAGCCATTCTTTTTCGTTCGTAAAATCAAATTGATTATTGCCATGCCACTCATACTCGAAATAAGAATATCCTTGTGGACAATATGCGCATAAATTTGATTCAGAATATCTCCCTACAAATGTAAATGGAGAATCTTCAATAAAAAATCCTTCAATTTCTACCGTCTTTCCCTCATAAGTAGAAAAGTTCGTGTTAACATCTGAAAGTTGTGTATCAAAATAATTATTACCTATAATTAATTCTGGTTTTACACTCTCTCCAGAAATCGAATATAACGTTCCATCTTTTAGTTTAGTAATCTTAACTTCTTTATCTCCTATACGAGTAGAAGAAAGATTATTAGATTCTTCATTTGAGATATTCTCATCATTAACCTCCTCTACCATTTCCGATTCTTTCACTTGTGTAAAAGTTTTTGCTGTATTATCTTGTTTTTCAACAGCAGGCTTTGCAAAAACAACATATACTAACACTCCAATAATAGCAATAAGTATTAATGCTAAAATAGTTTTCTTTATTTGACCATTTTTATTCTCCTTAGCCATTCTCAAATATTCTGTTTTTTTACTCATAACATCCTCCTTTTATTCTTTTACAATTTTAGAAAGTATTGCGAATATGATAAATAGCACTAAATTTACAAGTACTATCATTGCACCTGTACTAATATCATACGCATAAGATAAATAAATACCAATCAAAAATGATATCACACTAATTACGCCAGAACTGATTACAACTCTTTTATAAGATTTAAACATTTGCATAGCTGTAAGGGCTGGAAAGATAATAATGCTACTAATTAACATTGTACCCATCATTCTCATTCCTACAACAATAACTACTGCCGTAAGAATCGCTATTAAATTGGTATATCGTGTAGTTTTCAAGCTAATTGCTTTCGAAAAATCTTCATCAAATGTTACTGCAAACAATTTTCTATAATAAACTACAAACAATATTAATACAATGATACTTACGCCAATGCTTAAATATACGTCACTTAAATCCATTGCTAAGATACTTCCAAACATAAAATTACAAACATCCGTATTCATACCAGTTGTAAGTGAAGTAACTGCAACACCTATCGCTAACGCGGAACTTGAAATTAATGCAATTGCACTATCACTTTTTACTTTGTGACTATTTCCAATCTTCAATAAAATAATCGCTACAATAATTACACCTGGAATAGAAACTGGAAGAGGTGCTAATCCGAAAGCCGTTGCAATTGCTGTTATTCCGAAGCCAACATGAGAAAGTCCATCACCAATATTAGAATAACGTTTTAAAACAAGACTTACTCCTAATAAGGCTGCACATAAACTAACCAATGTTCCAACAATAAGCGCTCTATTAATAAATGCAAAACCAAGCATTTCTTTAATTGTTTCAATCATTTTTTTCTACCTCCTTTTTTATTATTTTTAGAGATAGAATCATTAGCAACATCTTTTTGCCTATACTCTGATGTTAAAACATCTTTTACTATTTTTCCTCTTTCAATTTCAACGACCCTTGTAGCATATTCAATTGCTCTATCAATATCATGAGATACCATAACTACTGTCAATTTTTTTTCTTTATTAAGTTTAGATAATTTCTCATAAATTTGAATTGCTATCCTAGGATCAAGACCATTTACTGGTTCATCTAATAGAATAATCTTATCTGTTGCGCATAATGCTCTTGCAATCAATACTCTTTGCTTTTGACCTCCAGATAATTCACTAAAACATTTTTTCTTAATATCATAAAGTTCTAATTCTTTCATGATATTACTTGCTCTTTCTTTGTCTTCTTTTGTGTACCAAATTTTTTTAGGGTGATTTGGAATAGTACCACTCATCACTACTTCTTCAATAGTAGCTGGAAAATTACTTTGAATTTCTGTCATTTGCGGTAAATATCCTATTCTTTCTTTTACATTTATTTGATCTTTTGCGACTTTATTTAGTCCTAAAATACACTTAATTAGCGTACTTTTTCCCGAACCATTTTCCCCAACAATGCAAAGAAAATCTCCTGAATTTACTTTTAAATTTATCCCTTTCAACGTTTCATCCTGACTTGAATAGCCAAAATGAAGGTCTCTAATTGTTATTAACTCCATAAAAACATCCTCTTCCTTAAGCTTGATTTACTGTAATGCTTCTTTCAAAACATCTAAATTTCTTGTCATTAAACTTACATACGTCTCACCGTTTTCAAAATCTTCCTTACTAATATTATGAAGAGTTTGAATTTGCGTTGCTTTTGCCCCTGTTTCATTTGCAATTGCCTTTGCAGTCTTACCAGTACTTAATTCAATATAAAATACAACTGGAATTTTCTCTTCTCTCACTTTATTCACTAAATAAGCAATGGTTTTACTACTTGGCTCTGTTTCTGTACTGCATCCACTAAAAGCAGCACTTGCTGTTAAGCCAAATTCATTTAGAAAATATTGCATTGGCATTTTATCGCCAAAAACTAAGCGGTTTCTTTTCTTATTATCTGTAATTTCTTTTATTTTGCTTCTTAATTCTATCATTTTGGTTTCATAGACTTTGCTGTTTTCTTCATAAAATTTCCTATTTTCTTCATCTAGCGAAGATATTTTCTCACATAAATAATTTAACATTTTTATTGCATTTGTAGGAGAAGTCCAAATATGTTCATCAAAAGCACCCTCCTCTTCTTCTTCCTCCTCCTCAGTCTCTGCTCCATCAATTTTTTGTTCTTCAATTGTTTCAACCGCATCACTTACTTTAATAAGTTCTGTCGTTTCCGTATTTAAAACATCTGAGGCTAATACTTTATCTGTCCATTTTTCCATCTCTCCACCAATATAAATAAATATATCCGCATTTTGGATTTTAACCAAGTCACTCGCACTTGGTTCATAAGAATGGGCATCTACCCCTGGCCCTAACATATAAACCACATTGGCTTTGTCACCAACAATTTGTCTTACAAAATCATAACTAGAAAAAGATGTTGTGGTAATTGTTAATTTATTATTATTCTTATCAACTTCACCATCAATATGGGGTTGTGACATAGAAAATGACATTGTAATACAAGCAATAACTGCTATCACTGCAAAGATATACAATAATACTCTTTTATTCAATTTTATTCCTCCTTATTTTCAAGCATAACAAATAAAGGTATTTGTAGTAAATACCCTTAAAAATAAGGCTTCATCTATTCATTCAATTGAATATTTCTATAAACTAATGTATTTAAAATTGTTACATTATGATGTAGCTTTTGCCATAATTCAGCCAAATAAAAAGAGATTAAAAAAATGATTGTACTTAATGTAACAATTATTGCCATGATAATCATTACTACTTCTTGAGAAAAATTAATAGCAGAACATAGTGAACAATGATTATTATCGCATACCTCAATATGTCTAGAATTCAACGATACAACACTAAATATTAAAATGCCACATGCTAAAGTAACAAGCAAAAAACTTTTCATTATTCTTCCTATTCTTTTATTCATTTTGTATCGCCTCCTTCTTACGTATTCTACTAAATTTTAACTAATTTTAGCATGAATCAAATGATTATTCCACATTTTTCACACATTTTTTACTTAGTAATTTTTCTTATTTATGTAAATTATTGAGATGTTTCTTATTTTATTTTCATAATCTCTTTTTCAAACTCTTCTATAATATTATCATGCGGTATCTTTCTCACTACTTCACCTTTTTTAAAAAGTAGCCATTCGTTATTACCTCCAGCAATTCCTATATCTGCCTCTCTTGCTTCACCTGGTCCATTTACCGCACATCCCATCACAGCAACTCTAATATTACTTTGTAAAGTATGACAAAAACTTTCAATTTCTTTTGCAATAGGAATTAAATCTACTTGTGTCCTTCCGCATGTTGGACAAGAAGTGAAAGATACTACATCTTTAAGTAAGTTACAATTTTTTAGTATTTCTTTAGCTACTTTTATTTCTTCAATCGGATTGTCTGATAATGATACTCTCATTGTATTTCCTATTCCTTCACGAAGTAAGGTTCCTAGTCCAATACTAGATTTTACCGTTCCTCCAAACTTTGTACCAGACTCCGTAACCCCAATATGTAAAGGATAATCAAAAATTTCTGAAGCAAGTTCATAAGCTTGAATACAAAGATCTAAATTAGATGCTTTTAATGAAATACATATATCATAAAAATCAAGTTCTTCCAATATTTGAACATGTCTTTTGGCACTTTCCACAATTCCTTGTGCTGTAACTTTACCATACTTTTCTATTAAATCTTTTTCTAATGAACCTGAATTAACTCCTATTCTAATTGGAATATGGCGCTCTTTACATGCATCAACTACTTTTTTGATATTATCCTTTGAGCCAATATTCCCTGGATTTAATCTAATTTTATCCACACCAGCTTCAATTGCTTGTAATGCAATTTTATAATCAAAATGAATATCTGCTACTATAGGAATATGTATTTGCTGTCTAATACTTCGAATTGCTTTTGCATCCTCTATATCTAAACATGCAACTCGAATCACTTCACATCCTTCTTTTTCTAATGCTAAAATTTGATTTACTGTATCTGCTATATCCTTTGTTTTGGTATTAGTCATAGATTGAATTACTACCTTATCATTTCCACCAATTTGAACATTCCCAACCATGATTTTTCTTGTTTCTTTTCTATTTTTCATCTCTAACTCCTTTTTACATATTATTTAATTATATTAAAAATAATTAAATAATTTTTATCATATTCAACTTGCTTATTACTCATCTTCTTTTAATAAAAATGTATCACATAATTAGACAAATTTCTACATAAAAAGTACATGTTCATTTTTTATTGAACATGTACTTTTACATACTTATTAAAGTATTATACAATTATCCCTTGATTAAAAAAAGGTATAATCGACATACTTTTTGAATATACTTCATCCAACTGTTTTTGTATCTATCTTTTTTTTGTTATTTAATGCCTCCTGATTTGCTTAATAATTTCTACCTCATCAAAATCTAATTCTCGATTAATAAGTACTATAGGTTCTTTGTATCCACCTTTATACTCAGTAATAGGAATAATCGTAGCACCACGAGCTGCATACGCATTTCCAATTTCTTCATCAGTCAACCTCTCGCGAGGAGCAATTTTCTGAAAAAGATTTTGTCTTGTCTCTTCAAATGGAAAGTTATCCACTACAAAAACATGATTGGCATACTTGGGTCTGATAGTCAAAATATAATATGAGGAATCAAAAAAATTTAACATTGCATTTTCCACTTCATACATAAATTTATTGTACTTTGTAACTTTTTCACCTTGATTGACATCACACCATATGAATCCATCATAAGCAATTTTAGGGAATCGATTATAGCATGGTACATCAAAGCTAACTAAACGGCGATTTGGAGCTAATGCATATCTTTTCTCCGGCATTAAGGAATTAATGTCTTTCTTCGCTTTTTCTATTTTTTCGGCATCACTACTGTCACATATGCTATACACAGCACTCCACGGTCCACTATATGGAATTAATTTTTCCATAGTTCTTGGCATTTCTACAATCTCTGACACAGAAAAAGTTAAAATATATTGCAAAACATTTTCTTGTAGCCATGTAGTAAACTCGTTCATTTTTTCAGAACAAGAAAAGCTTTCAGGTTCCTCTCCCTGAGGAGCATATTCGCGGTTTAAATCTGTATCTACAACAAGAGTTTGTGCTCTTCCATTTTGAATCCTAGAATGACATTCTCCCGTGTATTTCAAATACTTTTTAGGAACTCCAGCAAGTTTTGCATGCATCTTAGTGTTATTCATAAACCAAGTTTTATCAGCTTTCCAATCATTTCCGACATATAGGTAATAAGTAGGACCTGATTCATCATCATATACTTTTAAAACTTGCTTGGGAATGCATATTTCATAGAGCGCTGCAATATCATTCCACGAATTAGTAAGTTTTCCTTGAACTCTCATAAATGTCAATTTAAAACTATTACCAATCACACGATACACATGCTGATATTTAGCTTCTCCAGAGCCATAATAATCAAACTCAACCGTAATTCCAGGAACTTTAAAGTTCCGTTTTTGCAATTCTCTTACAATTTTTTCTGCTACTTCATCAAATGGATATTGCCGAGAATGAGGATACAAAAATGTTGGTGTCACATTGAAAATAGGCATACTTTTTCCTCCTTAATTCTAATTCGGTCGATTAAAACAATTCATGTGGGCAAATTATATCACATATTTACATAAAATTCAATTGCATAATTAAGTTTCATATATAACATTTGCAAATTTTAATTTGAATATCTAATTTTAGATAAAAGTCGAACAAAGTTTATGATAAATTCCACACTGAAAAAATATAAATAAAACTGGTTACTTAGAATAAAGTAGCCAGTTTTTATTATCATAAATAATTATTTTTTCCCACAACCACAATCATTATCATCATCGTTATTATTCATCATACCTAAAATTCCTGTTCCACATCCAGTATTATTATTCATAATCCCCATGTTATTCATATAGAATTTCTTCTCAGCTAATTTTTCTTCTACAGTTCTTAATGCTTCTCCAAATCTTTGGAAGTGAACTACTTCACGTTGCCTTAAATATCTTAACACATCAATGACATCTGGATCATCTGCTAAATCAATTAAATATTCATAAGTGGAACGTGCTTTTTGTTCTGCAGCCATGTCTTCATATAGATCAGTAACAGGGTCACCTTTTACGCCGATATATGAAGCAGTGAATGGATTACCAGCTGCTGATTGAGGATATACAGATACACCATGATCTGTATAATAATCTCCAAGTCCAGCAGCTCTTAATTCGTCAGGAGATACACCTTTAGTTAGTTGACTAACTAATGTTCCAACCATTTCTAGGTGGGCTAATTCTTCCGTTCCAATATCATTCAAAGTAGCTTTCGTAATTTCTGTTGGCATGCTAAACCTTTGACTTAAATATCTTAAAGATGCAGCCAATTCTCCATCAGGGCCACCATACTGACTAATGATAAATTTAGCCATTTGAGGGTCTGGATTTTTGATATTAATTGGATATTGTAAATTCTTTTGATAATTCCACATCACTTAACAACCTCCTTCCCATGGCCATGGATTCTTGATCCATTTCCATTCACAGTCACCAGCTGCTGCATTTGCAGTAAGTGGACCATATTTTTCTTCATATTCCTCTTTTAAATCTTCCGTATCATTCACTAAATTTTGATACTTACAAAGAGCCTCCTCATCAAATGGATGAGTATCTAAATAAAGTTGTAAATCATATAGTTTAAAATCATGAGCCATGATTTGTTCTAATAATTCATTTCTACTATTCATTAATCATCCTCCTCCACACAAGTTTTTGTGCCTTTCAAATATTTAATAACACGTTGAGATTGGTTTTTACTATATGGACTTACCAACTCAGGATATGCGGTTCCATGCTTTAAGGCTTCTTCAGGACAAAAAGTATCATCTAGTTCCTGATAAGGAACGTAAGCATTAGCTAATTGTGGATTTTCTGGCATGAAGTCTGGCATTTCACAATTAGGGCAATTTCTTTGTGGCTGATTATTCATACAACCACAATTTCTTTTGTTGTATCTATGTCTTTTGTACATAACATAACCTCCTATTTAAGTTATTATGGTATATACTATGCATCAACATGAAAAAAGTGTCGAATTAAAGTAAAAAAAGGTTGAAAATTTTACTTTTCAACCTTTTCTCAATTTTAATTTTTAAAATAATTTGAAAACATATTTTAAAATCACAACAATTATGACTCCTGGAACTCCAAGAAATCCAACAATTGCAGCAGTTAACCACGTTATTGGTACACCTAAGCCAATAATATCTAAAACCCATAATACAACAGCACCAACTGCTGCATTTACTAAGAATCCTATTACAGCACTTGTCCCTTTAAAGAACACTTTTGCAATTAATAAAACTACTGCAACAGCTATTATATATGCAATAATTGAACCGATCATATTATACCTCCCAAATACTTTATATTTTAGTATATGCTTTGAAAGTATATTTAAGCGCAAAGATTTTAATAATTTTCCGCTTTTATCTCAAAATATGCTTTTGGATGTGAACATACTGGACAAACTTCTGGAGCTTGCTTTCCAACAACAATATGTCCACAATTTCTACATTTCCAAATTCTATCTCCATCTTTACTAAATACTAGACCATCTTCAAGATTCTCGATTAATTTTCTATATCTTTCTTCATGCTCTTTTTCAATTTTTCCTACAGCCTCAAAAAGATAAGCTATTTTATCAAATCCCTCTTCTCTAGCTTCTTTTGCCATTCTATCATACATGTCTGTCCATTCAAAATTTTCTCCGCCTGCAGCCGCCTTTAAGTTATCTAAAGTGGATGGAATATCATTATCGTTTAACAACTTGAACCACATCTTAGCATGTTCTTTTTCGTTATCAGCTGTTTCTTGAAATATAGCTGCAATTTGTTCATATCCTTCTTTTTTAGCTTTACTTGCAAAGAAAGTATATTTATTTCTTGCTTGTGACTCTCCTGCAAAAGCTTCTTGCAAATTTTTTTCTGTTTTTGTTCCTTTTAAATCTGACATTTTAAAACCTCCTAAAAAATATATTTTATCACAACACAATGTGACTTTTATGCACTACAACTTATTGTATAGGCATTTTACCAAAATAACGTAGTTATTTCAACCTATTTATCCAAATCAATCATTTCATAAAATGTTGTGCCAAGTCCAAGTCTTACAGCTTCTTCAATTGTATGAGCTCCATGTCTTGTTTCGACTCTTTCTAAGAAATGATCTCTTCCGGGATCATTTGACTTGTATATCAAATCTAATGCTGCTCTATCAACTGCAACTGGATCCATTGATGCAACAATTCCAATGTCTGCCATACATGGTGCTTCTGGATTAGAATCACAATCGCAATCGACTGAAAGATTGTTAATTACATTGATATAAACAATTCCTCCTCTTTTTGAATAATAATCTATTACTGCACTACAAGCTTCTGCCATTGACTCTAAGAAATCATCTTGCGGTGGTAAATTAGCCCATGTATCTGCTTGGTCAAGAGTTCTTCCTGCAGAATGAATATTTAATTTACCTTTTGTTGAAGCAACGCCAATTGACATATTCTTTAATGCGCCACCAAAACCTCCCATTGCATGTCCTTTAAAATGTGAAAGCATTAAAATAGAGTCATAGTTTTCTAAATGAGAACCAACAATATCTTTTGTCAAATGTCTACTGCCTTCCCTTGTTGGAATTTCAAATTCACCTTCTGCATCCAATATGTCAACTTTAGCAATTTGGGTGAATCCATGATCTTCAACACATTTTAGATGATCCTCCAATGCTTGTCTTTTTCCGCCATATGCAGTGCAATTTTCTACAATTGTTCCATTTAATTGTTTTACAATCTCCTTAATTAACTCAGGCTTTAAATAATTGTGACCTCCTGGCTCGCCTGTAGATATTTTTACCCCCACATTTCCAGGTAAATCATATCCAACCGCTTGATAAATTTTTACTAAACTTTCTGGTGTTATTTCTTTAGTGAAATATACATTTACTTTTTCTTTCATAGTAACCTCCCAACTTATTTTCAATGATTCTATATGCATTTTACCACAAAATTTATGAAATTATCAATAATAATATTTCATATACATTTTAAGAACAATAAAATGCCAATTTCTCTACGGAAATAGGGATTTTACTCATTTTATACACTTATTTTTAGTAATTTTTTTATATATGATTCTAAAAAATTTTTCATGAAATTTTTGTAAACTCATTTTTACCAAAAAGTTCCTATTTCCGTATGTTTTATGTCACTTACTGCATAGCTCAAAAGTGGCTCTACTGTAGCATTTTGCTCAAATATCAGCTTTACATTTCGTAAACTTTCTGCTATAATAAAAGTAACATAACAAAATCACATAATTTATTATTTCTAGGAAGGAGGTAAGGATTATGAAAAAAATGATTAACGTTTCTAAACTTATTATTTTTTATATGTTCATGATTGTTTTTTCAATGAGTATTGTCCTTGCCTCAAATTCCATTTCTTTTGCGCCAGGTATTTCATTTGAATATAACATTCTTACAACAGTTTCTGAAGGTACAACAATTGATACTACAGCACAATCAAAATTAAAATTTAATTTATATGAATCAATAGATGAAATTTATTATAACGGTCATCTAGTAAATATTGATAATAATTCTTTTGAAATAGACATCACTGGGCTTCATGGAGAAACAACATTTACATTCACCAATAAAGATAATGATATCGTTCAATTTAAATACTTTTTATCTAATGAAGACGGTTTGCTAGAAAATTATGAATTGATAAAAGGTTTTAATCTAACTTCTTATATAACAACATATAATGGAATTAAAATTATTTACACCAAAAAGGAAAAAAGCTCACTAGATGATTTAATGGATTATATTGATTTATTACCTGAAAATTTATTAGAAAATGTTGATACAATTAAAATGATTCCTTTTGACAATCATGCAAAAATTGCTGGTGTTACCAAAAACAATATTATTACATTATATAAATTTAGTAAATATTCTAAAAATACACAAAAGAATATTATTATTCATGAAATTGCTCATACTTGGGCAAATAAATTAATAGATGATAATGTTATTGATTATTATTTTAGTGAATATAATGAAATGATAAATTTAGATAAAAATCACGTAAGTCATTATGCAAAAAAATATATAGAGCAAAATGGAAGACCAAGTGAAGACTTTGCTGATAGCGTTGCATTCTACTTTATAAATCCATATTTTTCAAGGATATATCCAAATCGTTTCGCTTATATACAAAATCTTCTAGCTATGTAAAATCCTTTATATAGTAGGTACATCCCAAAAGATATCTTAATCATTTGGGATGTTTTTTCACGTCTTTGTTTTAGCTAGTTTAAAACAATTGTATTTATTACAATTCCTTCTAACGTTTTTAAAAGAATTTGTTTTTCATCAATAATAATATAGCATTTTAAATCTACTCCTCGTGGTCTACTAATAGAACCAGGATTAGCAAAAATTCTCCCCTTCTCTTTCTTTAAAATCGGAACATGCGTATGACCTTGAATAAATATTTCACCACAGTTCGGAGGTAAATCCAAACTATTATAATGATGTCCATGTGTTATTGTTACAACTCTACCATTTATGTACAAATTGTCCAAATCATAAATTGCAAAATCGAGACATTTTTCAAAATCATACGTATCGCAATTTCCACGTATTACTTCCACTTTATTTGACATATGATTTAAAATATCAACAATATATTGAGTATCAAATTCATCATAACTTGATGCAGTATCTCCTAAAATTACTAATTTATCTATATTTTCTTTCTTAAATATTTCTATTATTTCCTCCATCTTTGCCGTATTACCATGAATATCTGAAACAAACATATATTTCATATCTATCACCCATTACCAATATATCATAATTTGATGTGTTTGTCTTAAATGATACAATTAAATTGTTTTAAATTTATTTTACATAATATTGACTTTCCCGTATAAAATTGTTAAACTATTTTAGAAGTATTATTCTAACTCTCTCAACATCACTAGAAATTTTCTATTCAACTACCAATATTTTGAGGAGGGATTTTATGGAAGGAATTTTTGAACTCCATGCAACTTTGTCTGAAGGTAATGTTTATCGTGCAATTATACAGGATCCTGTCTTCTCCAACAACGGAAACATGATTACCTATTCAGAACTCGCTATACGTCCTTTTGCTGGCGGGATACAATATTATCCCAAGCCCAAAACAGCAGTTATTTCTAATTGTCCTATCAGACTTTTAGAATATACTGAAAAATAAACAAAAACGGTGCTCAGAAAACTTACTATTTTCCGGGCACCTTTTACTTTATTTTCCTTATACTTCCAATACTAGCAAGATAATTAATCCCACTATTGCAGTACCTATTGCTATATATTTTTTTAGGCTTAATCTTTCTTTCAAAAAAATTCTTGAAAGAATCATTGACAGAATACAATATGAACCTACAATAGAAGCACTAATCACTGAATCATCTGCCATTGCAAATACATAAAAGAACTGACCAACCGTTTCAAAAATGGCTGCAGAAAATTTTTCTTTCTCTCTTAAAATTAGGAATCTTTCTCCTTTCATTTTTAAATAAATCATAGCAACTATTGCAAATATCAAAAAAGTAAATTCATAAGCTACTAGTGCATTATCTTCGCTAATTAATTCAAGCTTGTCTAGATAAATTCCATCTAAGAAAGTCCCTAAACCATCAAATAGGCAATAAAAAATAGGTAGTAATATAGCTAGCATTTTTACCTTTTTGTTATTGCTTAACTCAAAAGTAAACTTTCTTTCTTCTAGATTTTCTTTCCGTTCCAACATACAAATATAAAAAATGGCAAAGAAAATCAAAGCAAAGGCTACATATGCCATGTTGGGTAGAATGTCTTTAAAAAAAATAAGAAGCAAGATGGAAGTAATCACCCCACTAGTATTTTGGACAGGACTTGCAAGTGATAATTCTATATACTTTAGTCCTTTATAGCCAATTACCATTGAAATAATATAACATAGTGATACAGGTAAATAACGAATTATCTCCATCAAATTAATGTTTACGTTGTTAACAATCATGTATACAAAAGCATATATTCCCATTACTATTCCTACAATAATCCCTGTTTTAATTCCATTATATTTTTCTCCACTTGTATTCCCTTTTTTGTAAAACAAGTCTGCAATACCCCAACATGTAAAAGATAACAAGCTATATATCATATAATTACCCCTTTCATTTATACTTGTTAAATTTTTTAATTTAAATCGTCAATACAATTAGAAAATCCATGTTTAAGTATTAATCAACATATAACCCCATCATCCAACATGCCTATTCCTTCCTTTCAATTGCTAGGAAGTCGTAATTCATTTAAACCACATAATGATATCATGCTTATTTACGAAATGCAACTTAAAAAATTTATTAAATTTATTGTATAGTTCATTTCACTAGACTATTTTAAATTACTTTATTGTTATACTTTTCATGTGATGAAAGCATAATAAAAGGGGTGATTTAATATGTTATTGTCTGATGCAATTAAAATAAGAATTGAATATTATTTGAAAGAAAACAACATGAAGCTTTGGCAATTATATAAAAAATCAGGCATACCAAAATCTACTATTTATGCATTTATGAAATCATCTAATGTACTTCCAAAATTGGATACTTTACATCATATTTGTGAAGGTTTTGGAATTACAATAAAAGAATTTTTTGATGATGAAATGTTTGAAGAAACTGAACAAGATTAATACGTGAACTTATTGGGGATAGAGAAAAGGACAAAACCTCTCTCTATATCCTTTATCTTTTTTTCTTTCCAATAAGCATCATTATTAGTTAATCTCTATACATTTTTTTAATATCTCTTCTAATCTTTCGTGTCTCTCTTCTAAATACAAATATCCTATCAAAGCTTCAAAACCAGTAGCATATTTATAGTCAATAATATCTGCATTTTTGGCGGTAGAATGAGGATTTGAATTTCTCCCTCTTCTAACAATATCTTTTTCCTCTTCTGTTAAAAAATTGATTTCTTCTAATTGGTGTACAATTTTTGATTGTGCTTTAGCACTAACATATTTAATGCTTTTTCTATGTAGTAATCCATTTTTGCATAACCCTTGTTTTATTACATATTCTCTAATAAATTTTTCATATACCGCATCACCCATGTATGCCCATACAAGAGGCGACATTTGCCCTATATCACTTTTAGTAATCATTTCCTTTTCCTTTCTATTATTTCATATTTACTTCTTCTAAAGTAATTAGTCCTATCTTTCCACTTCTAAATTCATCTAGTACTATATTGGCTACCTTTGTATAATCTATTTCTCCGCCTCTTACTAGGCAACCTCTTTTTCTACCAATTTCATCCATTATCTCATATGACATATCATATTCAAAATTTTCATCAATTTTATATCTTCCAAACAATTCTTTTTTATGATTTTGCATTAATTCTTCAATTAAGTGTAAAGCTAATTCATCTACATCTAATATTTCATCTTTTATTGTTCCAATATAGGCAAGGTGTCTAGCAATTTGTTCATTATCAAACTTTGGCCACAAAACACCTGGCGTATCCAATAATTGAATTTTTTCATTTAAACGAACCCACTGATTTTTTCGAGTAACTCCAGGTTTATTACCAACGGCTGTTGTTTGTTTTCCTGCTATTTTATTAATAAAAGTAGATTTACCAACGTTTGGTATTCCTACTACCATTGTTTTAATACTTGCACCAACTCTTCCACTTTGCTCGTGTTTTTCAATTTTATCTGACATAAGTTTATAGATAGCATCTGTTACATTTTTAACACTATTACCATGACTACTATCTACCTCAACAGCAACAATATTATCTTTTTTATAAAAATCAATCCACTTTTGATTTTGTTTTTTATCCGCAAGGTCAGATTTGTTAAGAACAATCACTCTTGGTTTCTTTCCTATGATTTCATTCAATACGGGATTCCTACTTGATATAGGAATTCTAGCATCAATAATCTCTACTACAACATCTACTAGCTTAACTGCTTCTGTCATCTCTCTTCTTGCTCTTGCCATATGACCAGGGTACCAGTTAATGTTAGTTTTATTTCCTTCCATTTATATCACTTCCTCTTATCTTTCTTCTAACTCTTTTTCTTTATCAAATAATAATTCTTTTTCAATACCTCTAAAAAATTTTACTAATCTTTCTTTTGTATCCAAACCTTCTCTATCTATTTTAGATCTTCCATCTCTCATGATATTTATAATTGTAATAATAAATTTATCAGTTATTGAAGCATCTTTTGAGCCATTATAAAAATCAACTGATATATCTTGTTCGTGTTTTTGTATTTTCATGTATTTTTGTTTTTCTTCCGCAGTCATATCATCATCTATTATTAAGTCACTATGTGTACCCAAAAGAACATTTAAATGTTTATATAGTGGATCGTATTGAGGTATTGAAAAATTCACACCATCGGTTTTCTCATCTGAAAAAGTAAAAGCTTCAAATCCAAAATCATCTGTCATTGACATTGTTAAGACTTTTAAAGGCTCACCATTTTGTATATATCCTTTATCAATTATCACTCTTCTACCATCATTATTTAATTTGATTATATTTCCATCATCTAGTATTTTCTTTTTTTCCATAAATTGCGCTCCTTTTATATTAAATATGTAAAAATCTCAATGTTAAAAATTCAGCATTTTCCATGGTTTGAACATACCTTTCGAGAAATACAGATTTCCCAGTTAATGTTTGTACTATTCTCCATTTCCATCACTTCCTTATTCTAATCTAAGCTTATCCTTTATACTCTTTTAAAAATTCTTCTAATTGATTTTCATTATCAAAAATTTTTTCAAATATATTATATAAAGTATCTGTTGCTTCATATTCTCCAATAGCATAGCATTTTTTTCCTAGTCCATATGCTATTCCTGATTCTATATGTGCTGCTTTTCCAGCCGGTAATACTAGTAAAAAGTTTTTTGAACTCTTTTCCCCTTCTAAATCTTGATTAAACAAATTCAATACAATATCACTTTTTAAATCTAATGACTCAAATTCTCGTTGCTTTTCTTCCTGTGTTTGATTTTTGTTTCCATATCCCCAGCTGTCTTCATTTTTTAAAAAGCAATAATAAGATATATTATATTTATCAAATAAATCACAT
Organism: Clostridia bacterium; assembly: GCA_017469465.1. Classification (GTDB taxonomy): domain Bacteria; phylum Bacillota; class Clostridia; order TANB77; family UBA1234; genus UBA1234. The sequence continues at coordinate 41,968 of JAFUGH010000032.1, forward strand.
ATTTTTAGTATATTTTCTTTATTTCTATTTCTTCCTGCTATAAAAAATTCATATTTATTTTCCATAATTCTTCTCCTTCTATAAAAAATGTAAAAATCTCAATGTCAAAAAATCAGTATTTTCAATGGTTTGAACTAACCTTTCGAAAAATACGGATATCCCACTGTATTCTCACATTATCAAACACCTTTTCCTCTTTATTTTTGGTTAGTGTTTTATCATTATTCTTCTTCATTTATAATCAACTCCAAAATAAGATTTATACGTTTATAAATACCAAGTATCAAATACTATAGCATTTTTAAGTGTTTTTTATAAATTTTTATTTAAAATGTGTAATTAGGAAAGTCTCATTCTCCCTTATTCTATAGGGTATTGAGTAAATCTTAGACTAAATCAACACCAATCACTGGATTTGATTTACATTTTCACTCATTTTTGTCACTTTCTATTTAACCTTTTTATATAATCTATTCTTCTAAATAATTTACTATTTTTCCATGCTCTTTTGCATATTCTATTTCAGATTTTGTACTTTTACCAATATATCCTCCTGGATTAATAACAAATATTTCATCAGCCATATCAATCTTTCTCTTATGCATATCATCAAGCATTTCTTTTGTTTTAGTAAGTGTTCCTTCGTCCATATTTTCCCACACTTCACTATCACCAGCATGACCAAATAATCCCACAGAAATAACTATGTTTCCCTTCAGTGTCAATTCCTTTTGCGCTTTCATAAATTCATCTTTAAATTTTGTAGATCCACATAGCGTTATAACTTTATAATTAGCAATCATTATCATTATCTCCTTTCAAAAACTCATTCTATACTTTATTCTTTTATTTACTTAACCAATCTGCTATATCGATCACTTCTATTCCTTCATAAGTATATCTATCATGTTTTGTTCTTGCTATCAATATTTTAGGATAAGCATCTTTAATTTTTAATAAAGAGTTAACTTCTCTCTGCAATGTTTTTTCGCTACTAATATCATCACAAACCTGAATATATATTTTTTCATTTTGTTTCATAGCGACAAAATCTATTTCTGTCTTATATAAGCTTCCAACATATAATTCATAGCCTCTTCTTAATAATTCAATAGCTACAATATTTTCATAAATTCTACCATAGTTTATATTTTTAATTCCTATTTTTGCATACTTAAAACCTTGATCAACTAAATAGTACTTGTCTTGCGTTGATAAATATTTTTTGCCTTGAATATCATATCTTCTAACTTTGTAATACAAATATGCATTACACAAGTATGTTAAATAACTCCCAATTGTTTTGTGATTTACAGGTATTTTATCATTTGTCAACATCTTTTCGATATTTCTTGTTGATGTAATATTCGAAATATTGTCCATCAGAAATTGATTAACATTTTCCAACAAATCTACATACCTTATCTTATATCTATTGACAATATCTCTTACAATTAATGCGTGATATACATCATTTATATAATTATACTTATCTTGTTGTTCACCGATAGACATATGAACCCGACATTCCTCCATCAAGAACATAGCTAGCAAAAGCCTTTTCTTTATCATCTAATTCATAATATTTCATATACTCACTGAATGAAAATGGATATATTTTTATTTCAAATACTCTTCCAGTAAATAAAGTGGCCAAGTCACTACTTAAAGGAAAAGCATTTGAACCAGTTAGATAAATATCATACTTTTCAGATGAATGAAGACTGTTGATAGTCAATTCAAACTTATCACACAATTGGATTTCATCAATACAAACAAAGTTGTGTTTTCCTGCCTTATATTTTTTTTCAATATATTCATTTAATTTCATATAATCTTTTAATTCTACAAACTTTAGGTCATTAAAGTTTATACTTATTATATTAGCATCTGATATTTCTTTTTTAACATATTCTATAAATGACTCTAATAACTTTGATTTTCCACTACGTCTAACTCCAGTAATTACTTTTACGTCTAGAGTTCCCATAACATTAATTAATTTTGATAGATAATCTCTCTTTATTAATTTCATAAGTACCTCCTACACTATTATGCTCATATTATAGCATAATTATTTCCCAAAATCAACTTATTTTCATTTTTGGGAAATGTATATTTACTCCCTAAAAGTCAATTTTTTTAAAATTTAGGGAATAAAAAACAACTAATTTTTATTAAAATTAGCTCCATAATACATCGATATTTAAGTTACTTTTTTGAACCGCACATCAAAGAACTCTGCTTTTTTTTATAAATTTTGCAAAAATTCATTTTTAAAAATGCTTATTTTGAAGTAATTTGAGTGGTGTTCGTAGAAGTGCGTATCCTCCACTGGATTTGGGCATGTGCAAACAACTTTTGCTCGTCATTTATATCTTTGTTTTTCTTCATATATAATCGACTCCAAAATCAAATTTATATGTTTATTTAATGTTAAATTACCTCTTTTTTTCTTGACATTATATCACAGTTATGCTCTTTCAGGAGTTCAATTGCTTCAAAATACTCATTTCTATCTATCTTTTCTATTTTATGATATAAAAAAAGATATGAACCATTAAAATTCATATCTTGAAAATTTTTATTGTATGTTTTATCATAATAATGCGAACAAGTAAAATATTCTAACTATTATTCGGACTGCTCTTTCTTTTTCTTTAGATTCCTTATCCCACAATAAATAAAAATGACAAAGTAAACTATTATAAAAGATATAGTAAATTGATATTTTATTGATAAATTTAAATGTGGATAGATTACAAATTGAAGTATATTCATTACCAAAATATGATACAAAAATATGTAAAAAGTGTGAGGATTTATAAAATCAATCATCTTTTCAAGTCCTTTGCTTTTATTCTTTATACATAAATTATATATTAGTACACATGACAAAGACACGTATAGAACTTGTCCAATCCCACTATATTTATACCAATAATCGTCTAAACTCATTTTATAACAAAGATAAATATGTATCAAAGCAATAGAAACAAATCCAACTACATATCCCCAAAATGGTCGTATTTCTTTTTTAGTATAGTGTTTGGCAACAAACATTCCAAGTATAAAATAGAAAATATAAGTACCACAAAATCTATCGTTATATTCAAAAAATACAAATTGATTAAAAATTATTGTACTAATAAATGATAGCACCAACATTATTTTATCAAGTTTTTCAAATAATATATGCAATAGTGGAAAAATTAGATATAATTGTATAGCAATAAGAATGTAATAAAAATGCGCTACCAAAGTACCTAACAATAAACTATGGAAAAAATCATTCCACTCTATAAGATTTTCAAAAATGTAAAATAAAAAGTAAACCAAAAATGCTATTAAGTATGGAATTATAATTTTTTTCACTCTTCCTATATAAAAGTTTTTTAAATCAATTTTGTTATCATTATATTTATTATAAAGTTTAAAACCACTTAAAAAGACAAAAGCTGGCACAGCAAATGTAAGAAACTTATTTATAATAAACATTACGAGATACCAAAAACTATCGTGTCTTAATAATGCTACAGGATTTGATGTTAAATGAATAGTAATAACACTAAAGCACATTAGCACATTCATCAAACTTATTTCTTTTAGCTTCAAGATATCACTCCTCATATATTTTCTCTAAGTTCATCTCTCAATTTCATCCATAATTTTCCAAGATTATTTTCGCCATCTCTATTAGGTCCCCACCCCCAAAAAGAATCTTTTGGTGAATCTTCAACAATTGTATAATTTCCAGTTTGAAGCAATTTCTTTTTTACATATGGATTTTGTTCAATTTTTAATCGCAATAATTCCTCCATAATAGACAATTTAACTTCATTCCAATCTTTTCTTTGCTTATCTCTATTGTTGTATGCTATTCTTTGTGCTTCATCTGCTGAATGAGAATGTTTTATCTCTTCAACTAGCTCTTCATCACTCCCCATAAAGCTTGCTGCTTGATAAGCTTCCTCTAAAGATGCATATAAATATCCATTCCATTCTACTTTAAATGATGAAAAATTATCTAATGGATAAAATTCTCTTGGATAAAATCCAATTACTTCATCAAATTTTTCTCTTAACCATAAATCACGATATTGTTCTATTTTTATCATACCAATTTTCCTTTCTTACATTTTTATGTTTTTCTATAAACTATTAAAAATAAAGTCTACAACATGTCCTTCATCTTCCTGGAATTTTGCCTTTTCTTCTTCCGTAATATCAGTGAAATATTTATTAATTTTTTTATGAATAGAAATAGAATTTAAGGGATAGCCACAATTCATCTTATCAGATGGTTTATCTACTAGATAGAAGTCTTCTTTATTCCACGTATATGTATTTTCTTTTCCATTACTAATTACAGCCATTCCATATACCCATCTACATGTTAACTTTCCATCAACCCCATATTCTTTTGCCAAATTAGAATAATACGCAATCATTTCTTCATCAGACAATCTCTTGCCATTTACTCTTCTTACATACATTCCCGGTTGTTTTTCTTTAGGAACATTTTCTAAATATAATGTATCATCCATTGCCATTACTGGAATATCAATTATTTTAGAATATGCTCTCGCTTTTAAAACAGCATTTTCTATTGCACTATTTCCGTTTTCTTCTACTTCGATATGCTTATTGATATCATCCAATGTAATAACTTCTATTCCTTTTTTCAATAATCCTTTTGAAAACCTATTAGCTTTACTTGGATTTTCTGTCGCAAACAATATTTGTTTCATTATATCCACATACTTTAAAAAAACTTTTTTATGATTACATTCATAATTTTGTACTCAATTATAACATAATCATGAGCTTCTTTCAACTTATGTCACATCTATTAATTATTCCAGGCAATTTAAGGAAAATGTACCAATTATTGCGTATTTACAGTCATTTTGGGGCCACGTTATAATAAGATTAGAGGCATAATATAAACAACATCGAACATTTTAGCCAAAACGAGGAGGTGAAAACTTTGAATAAAAACATCTTATTAATAGGAATGATAATTATAATGATATTAAGCTGTATCCTGTTTAGTAGTACTTCATTAGCAGCATACACAAGTAACTATTCAGAGCCAACAATAACTCTAAAGCGAGGAACTTATGGAACAGGTGTAAAATGGCTTCAAGACATGCTCAATCATAATGGATATTCTTTAGCTATTGATGGCGAATTTGGAAATGCTACTTACAATGCAGTCACTAACTTTCAAACTAATAAAGGATTAATTGTTGATGGAATAGTCGGTAATGCCACTAAATCAGCACTAAAGAAATATGCTGATACATGTAATACTACAAAAGGAAAATATCAATATACAACAACTAGAGTTAATTTTAGAAGTGGTCCTTCTACTTCATACAGTCCCTACCAAATATTAAATGAAAACACACAAGTATACGTATTGAAAAAATACGATTCAAATTGGTCACATGTAAAGTACAATAATACATATGGTTATGTATGTTCTCAATATTTAAGTGATACTACTATAATAATACCAACGATTAATTCAAATGGATTACCTACATTTACAAGAAATTCATCTTCACTTTTACAAATAATAACAAATTGTAAAGCTTACTATGCAAATAATAACTTTTATTACAGCACAGCAAGTGGCGTAAGAAGTATCCCAGCAGATAAAAGTGTTAACTATTCGGGTAAGTACTATGTAGATTGTAGCTCATTTGTAACTTGGGTTCTTTACGAATATGCATTAGCAAATAATAATACTGCTATGAAAAACTACTTTAGTTATCAAAGAAATAGTTTAACATTTGCAAATATTGGTGCTAATGGTGGAAATGCATATCTAAGTGTTGTATCCCAAAAAGGAAACAACAGTGTTGACTTATCTTTAGCAAGACCAGGAGACATTTTAGTTTCAAATGGGCATGTAGAATTCTTTAATTCGTATACTAACCCTAGCCAAAACTACATCAATATCAAAGTATATAATTGTGGTTCTAACTCAAGTATTAAAGCAGCAGGACTTACAACTTCAGCAACATTAAATAAAAATGACATTACTTACATTTTAAGAGTAAAATAAATTACAATTTGTCGGTTAGACCATTGGGGACGGAGACGGAGGATTTTCGACCAATAGGGACGGAGGATTTTGGCTGAATGTACAATGGGTGCACAATGAGGACGTCCATTAAATGTGCATTCAGCCAAAATCCTCCGTCCCTATTGGTCGAAAATCCTCCGTCTCCGTCCCCAAGGTCTAACCGACAAATTGTAATTTGCTTTTCTTCACCTTTTCTGCTATTCTATCCTAGAGGTGAATTATGCGATTCAAAAGAATTTATATAGAAATAACAAATGTTTGTAATTTGAAATGTTCATTTTGCCCTCCTCATAATCGTGAAAATAGATTTATGAATTTTGAAGAATTTAAATCCATACTTAACACAATAAAGCCTTATACAAAATATATTTATTTACATGTAAAAGGAGAGCCATTACTTCATCCTGAGTTTGATCAATTTGTAAAATATGCTTTTTTAGAAGGATTTCAAATCAACTTAACAACTAATGCTACCATGCTTCATGAGCATTTACAAATCACAAAATATTTGAGACAAATTAATATTTCATTACATGCTACTAATAGTGAATTTATTGTTAATACAGCCAAAAATATCAACGATACTATTATTAATTTTAGAATTTGGAATAAAAGCTTAAATAAAGAGGCTTTTCTACTTTTAGAAAAAGCTTTTGATGTAAAAATACCTAACGTTAAAAATTTCACTTTAGCAAAAAATATATTTTTATCTCAGGAAGAACTTTTTGATTGGCCAAATTTAAATATGAATAAAATACATGAAAATGGTTATTGTCACGCCTTAAGAACTCAAATTGCAATATTAGTCGATGGAACAGTGGTTCCATGCTGTTTAGATAATAATGGAGATATCAATTTAGGGAATATTTTTTCAGAAAGTTTTGAAAATATATTAAACTCTAATAAAGTTTATGAAATCATGCAAGCATTTCAAAATAGAAAAGCCATAGAGGAACTTTGCAAAAAATGCACATTCAAAGATAAATTTTAACTGTAAACTCGTTTTAAAAAATATCAATGTTTCATTAATTCAAAAAAGGCTATTCACTCTTGACAGTTTGCATAATACAGTGATATAATTTCACTGTTTCTAAATGGGTCATGATGACTACTTTTTATAATTAAAAAGGAGGAAAAAAGAATGGCACTTGGTTTCTTTAAAAAGAATGCAGAGAATACATTGGCTAAGAATCATCTTGATATTCCTGAAAACAAATATGATGCTCCATTTGATGTCATCATTGCAAGCATGGATCCGGAATTCTTGGAAGATGCCGTTGCATCTCATTTTGATGACCTTCTTCCTTATCGAACTGCAAATGAACTGCGGTATTTCAGATTATATTCTAGCTGGCATAAGCTTTTTATTCAGAATTTTCATGAAGTATTGAATCATTTTGCAACAAATGGCGACTACATGGATTTTGTCGAAATAATTAAATTATTCCCTGAATATGCACCAGAAGTATACGAATTCTTACTTAACGAGTATACTTCAAAGGATCTTTTGAGCTCCACCGTTGGTGACAAACTCAACGTCACTGATGATGTATTGATTCCAATGGCTGATATTGAAAAATATCAATCTGAAGTATACCATCACCATTTTGACATTGTCCGAAAAGATGCAATTGACATCCTTGATTCTGCTGATAACTATGCTGAAATATGGGATATTTTGCAGGTTTTTGAGCAGTATTTTGATATGCCTAGAGAAATGTTTTCGGATTTTCTCCATGAAATATTCGAAGAGGAAATAGCAGGAACATTCGAAAAGAAATCTTTTACACCTACTTATCAAGATGAAGAATCTCGATTCGACTTTGAAGAATGTGATATACTAAATGATATGTTCATGGATTTGGAAGCATACGAGTATATCATGGATCGACTTCCTACTATTATGCATAGAGGTGGTATCGGAGTTTATGAGATTTTCGTTATACTTCTTGGAAAAAATTTGGAAGTTGAAAAGGCTCATGACTTCTGCCATGAATTCATTACTGATGAACAGTTTCCCACCCTCGTTGGTGATACAGTGATAATAAAGGGATATGTCAATAATGACAAAGAACATCCACAAATCTTCACTGGTAAGATTCGTAAAGTAAACCACAGAGGAGTTATTGTGGTTCGTACTGCTGCAGAAGAAGCAAGTCTTAAGAAAAATTAGAATAGCAATTAATTCTAATTACAAAAATGAGTCAAAAAAATGCTACCCGAAAAGGGTAGCATTTTTTTATACAATAGGAAACTTATAGTAATTTTTGCTTGTAGCTTGCGAGTATCAAGCGTTGAAAGCAAAAATTATTAGCTAAATTCTTTCCTATTATTCAAGAAAAATATCTTTAAACAGTGAAGCAAAGCTTCACATACGAAAATCAAAAATCTTTGATTTTTAGATTTTCATTTTTCTTATTCAGCATCTTTTGCAGCATTTTTAGCAACGATGTCTTCTTTAACTTTTTGAGCTTTACCAACTCTATCTCTTAAATAGTATAATTTAGCTCTTCTAACTTTACCTTTTCTAACAACTTCAACTTTTTCAACTTTTGGTGAATTAACAGGGAAAGTTCTTTCAACACCAGTACCATAAGCAACTCTTCTAACTGTGAAAGTTTCGTTTGCTCCACCACGTTGCTTTTTGATTAAAGTTCCTTCAAATACTTGGATTCTTTCTCTATTTCCTTCTTTTATTTTGCAGTGTACTCTTACTGTATCACCAATGTGTAAGTCTAAAGCATTTTCTCTAAGTTGTTCATTTTCAATAGCTTTAATTTTATCCATTGTTTCATTTCTCCTTTCTTGCAAGATGTCTTGCTAATTTATTAAATCAGGACGTTTTATTTTCGTTATTTCTAACGCTTTTTCGCGTCTCCATTTTTCAATATTGGCATGATGTCCTGAAAGCAATACTTCAGGCACCTTGACTCCCCTAAAAACTTCTGGTCTTGTATATTGTGGATACTCAAGTAAAATGTTATTAAATGATTCGTCAACTAACGATTTTTCATCTAACACACCTTCTACGTTTCTACTGATTGCATCAATTAATATCATTGCTGGAAGTTCTCCACCAGTTAATACATAATCTCCAATGGAAATTTCTTCATCAACAATTTCATCCAAAACTCTTTGATCGATTCCTTCATAATGTCCACAAAGTAATATTAAATGTTCTTCTTTGGCAAGATTCCTTGCCATATTCTGATTAAATGTTTTTCCTTGTGGTGTAAGATAAATAAGTTTTGGTTTATAATTTAATTTACTTACAATAGATTCATAAGCATCATATACCGGTTCTGGTTTTATTACCATTCCTGCACCACCGCCATAAGGACAGTCATCAACATGTCTTTTAGGATCTGTAGAAAAATCCCTATAATTAATTAGATTAATTTCAATTAGATTGTTTTTTTCCGCTCTTCCCAAAATGCTCGATTTTACTGGAACAAACATTTCTGGAAACAACGTCAAAACATCAAACTTCATCTTCCAACCCCCTAGGAACTTCTACATCAATTCGTCTACTAACTATATCAACATTCTTAATTATATAATTAAGAGCAGGTAGCAACAAATCTTTTTTTCCTTTTCTCTTTATTACATAAACATCACCAGCGCCTGCTGTGAATATATCGTCAAGTACTCCAATTAGTTCATTTTCATAAACTTCACATCCAATTAAGTCTGCAATGAAATACTCTCCTTCTTCAAGCTCTTTGGCTTCATTTCTAGGAATTTTTATGTAATGGTTTTTCAGCTTTTCAGCTTCTTCTATAGAATCAATTGTTTTAAGTTTTAATAGTACTATTTCTTTTTGATATCTTACTTTTTCAATATCATACGAAACAAGATTTCCATTAAAATCTATAAGGATTTGTTTAAGTTCTTCAAATCTTTTTGGATTATCTGTGTATGGCTTAACTTTCAGTTCACCTCTTAATGCATGAGTATTAGAAATAAAACCAATTTCAAAATATTCAACCATATTCTAAACTTCCTTTAACCAATGATCTCTACATTTATTTTTTTGTTTTCTTTTACAGCATAAGCTTTCATTAAAACTCTGATTGCTTTTGCAATTTTTCCTTGTCTTCCAATAACTTTTCCCATGTCAGATGGATCAACTTTTAACTCAAGAGTTGTAGCCTTTCCCTCTTCCTTTTCTGTTATTTCGATTTTGTCTGGATTATCGACTAAATCCTTAACAAGCATTTCAAGCATTTCTTTCATCGTTTCATCTCCTCCTTATTTAGCCACTTTGCCAAATAATGCTTTAACTGTATCAGTTGGTCTAGCACCATTCTTTATCCAAGCTTCATATTTTTCTTTATCAATACTAATTACAGCTGGTTCTTTCATTGGATCATAGCATCCAATTTCTTCTATGAATCTACCATCTCTTGGATATCTTGAATCTGCAACTACAACCTTGTAATATGGTGCCTTTTTAGCTCCATCTCTTCTAAGTCTAATCTTTACCATATGTTTCACCTCCTTGTAAATGTTTTTGAAATATGAATCAAGCAAATAAATCAATCTCTTTGCTAAACTTCATTCAAAACCATATTTAAAATTATATATTATCAAATCGAACAAGAAAAAAATCTTCTCATTCAGTTTGAAATGTGCAGTTAATTACTTTAAATTCTTAATATTTAATCCACCTTTTTCAGCTGTTCTTACAAATTTATTAATCAAACCTTTATTATTTAAAACCCTCTTCATCATAATCTTGGTATCATTATATTGTTTTATAAACTTGTTAACCTCTTGTACAGTAGTACCGCTACCTGCAGCAATTCTTCTTCTCCTACTTCCATTTAATATATCGGGATTATTTCTTTCTTTAATAGTCATAGATTGGATAATTGCTTCAGAAAGTTTAAATTGTTTCTCAGCAGCTTCAGAATTTTCAAGTGCTTTAGGGTCAATTCCAATCATACCTAGAATTGATTTAAGAGAACCAAGCTTTTTAATTTGCTTTAATTGGTCTAAATAATCCTGTAAAGTAAAAGTTTGCTTCCTAACTGCTTTTTCAATTTTAGCGGCCTCTTCCTCATCAAATTGTTCTTCTGCTTTTTCAATTAAAGTAAGTACATCTCCCATTCCAAGAATTCTTGTTGCCATTCTATCTGGATGGAATGTTTCAATGTCATTCATCTTTTCACCAGTACCAACAAACTTAATCGGTTTACCAGTAACTGCTTTTACTGAAAGCGCTGCTCCACCACGTGTATCACCATCAAGTTTCGTAATAATGACACCATCAATTCCAAGTTGTTCATTGAAACTTTGTGAGACATTGACTGCATCTTGACCAGTCATCGCATCAACAACTAGTAATATTTCATGTGGATTTGCAAATTCTTTAAGTCTCCTTAATTCATTCATAAGCATTTCATCAATATGTAAGCGACCTGCTGTATCTATAATAATTACATCATTTAGTTTTGAATTAGCTTCCTTTAGTGCTGCTTTCGTAATTTCAACAACATCACGATTATTTCTATCTGAATAAACTGGTATACTTAGTTGTTTTCCTAGAACTTCTAATTGATCTATAGCTGCTGGTCTATAAATATCGCACGCCACCATAAGTGGTTTTTTACCATGCTTTCTTAATAGATTAGCAAGCTTACCTGCCATAGTTGTTTTACCTGAACCTTGAAGTCCCGCAAGCATAATAATTGTTGGAGGATTTGGTGAAAGATTCAAATATTCATCCTTACTTCCAAGTAGTTCTATTAATTCTTCATGTACAATTTTTACAACCTGTTGCCCTGGTGTTAAACTTTTTAAAACATCTTGACCAAGTGCTTTTTCAGCAATTTTATTGGTAAAGTCTTTTACAATTTTATAGTTAACATCTGCTTCTAAAAGAGCAAGCTTTACTTCCCTTGTTATTTCTTTCACATCATCTTCCGTAATTCTAGACTTTCCTCTTATTTTTTTCATAATATCTTGAAGTTTGCCACTCAAACTTTCAAATGCCATAATAATCACCTCAAATCAATGACATATACACATCTCAATATTCAGGTTACCTGCAGTAAGCAAAACATTTTTTAGTGTATTCGCCATTACGTTTTTAATTCCTCTACTAATTTAGCAATTTTGTCATCTTTAATAATTTTCAGTATTTCATCTATCTTCTCTTGCCTAATTTTTTGTTTTTCACATATATTTAATTTATCTTCCAACATTATTAGATTTTTTTCAGCCTCTACGAGGCTTTTTCTGATTGCTTGTCTTGTAACTCCAATTTCATCAGCAATCTCACTCAAAGATAAATTCTGATTATAGTATAAATCAACAATATCAGCTTGCCTATCCGTAAGCATATTTTTATATATATCAAGAAGTATACTAATTTTAACATTCCTCTCCATACATCTACCCCCAGATTAAAGCTGTAAACCTTGAATAGTTTACACTGATTTTTATCAAAAGTCAAGTATTTTTCTAAATTTCTACATCTATTTTTTCATTTTTATCAATCATTTGTGAAGAATCCTCTAAAATTCCACTAATTGATTGCATATAAAACGCTTTCTTCTCTTGAGCAGTTTTACCTACCATAAGCATATTGGTATGTTCAATTACTTCAACAATTGTTTTTGCATTGTATTTTTCATCCATTCCATCTGCTTTTAATCTTAACTGAATATCTCTCAAAGGATTCGTTGAGTCAGCATACTGATAAGCAAGCAATAAAATATATGCTCTACTTAGTCTATCCTCAGAAGCAAGTGAAAATCCATATGCAACTTTCCCTCTATTCTCTTTATTTTGTTCTGTACTTCCCATTTCTTGTGCAATTTTTATACTATCTATAATTGTTTGTAACTTCTGTACATCGTAAGGATCTATACTGTATCTTTCCATTAGCCCATTTCTTTGTTCTGCATTCATTTCAGCAGTTTGCAATGAAAATTGTATCAATGAAATTTTTGTATTGCTCTCCTTATCTATATCTATTCTTGGCTCAAAATATTCTGATGGAATATCTTGAATTCTATTTTTTATGATGCAACCACTTTCAATACTATAGTTAGCGTATAAACTTTCGAAATTTCCTCTTTCCAAAATTTTTAATGTTTCCATATCTGACATCATAAAGAACACCTCTTTTCTCTTACTATGGGTTAGTACCTTTTATAAAAAGCGACCACTCCAAATATGTTTGTCATTATATCATCAATTTACATAAAATTCAATCCTTTTATCATATTTACCTAGTTTGTACTCATTCTTATTGTCCTATTAAATATCCTTTTAACCATTTTACACGCAAAAAAGGTGTCCAAAAACGGACACCCTTATGAGCTCATTTCTATATTCTAAGAAACTTTTTAATTCCAGAAGTTAAATCTATTTTCTTAAACCAATCTACATCTTCAAATAAAATGTCTTGCCATTCTTTCTTTTTTACCAAGGCAAGCTGTGCTTTTACTACTTTCACATCATAGGAAAACGTTTGCATATTTTCAGGATTAGATTGAATAAATTCCTTCATGTTATATATTTCTTTAGGCGTATAATCAGTAGAATTTGAATGATTATCTTCTTTAAATCCAATACCTTTGATAGATTGTGTATCTAAAGTATTAAGTGATATCTCTGAATTTTTAGATGTTTGAGGTTCAAATAATTTAGGTTTTTCAAATGCTGGTATAGAAAAAGATTTCATAGAATCTTTCGATTTTATTTGAATATTGTGACGGCCATTCAATTCTGATAATTGAGCGTTTAATTCACTTATCAATTTCTTTCTAGTATCTTCTGCTTTCACCCCAACACCTCTTTTCTTTCGTACTTTTCCTAATAACTCTATTTTATTGTATATCTCTTTTGAAATAAAAGCAATATAATTATTGTTACAATTTTATTTGTAGGTTTGTCAAACATATGTCACACTTTCTTAGAAATGTCTATATTTGAAATACCTTTTTTCATATACTAGCTCCACTATGCCTGAAATTTAGCCAATTTTTCATTTGGACTCATCCAATTTAATGGTCTCATTGGA